>CAZDZU010000001.1:0-19691 GCA_964509995.1 uncultured Eubacteriales bacterium
TCCGCCGGGTAGGGCATGATTTTAAGAAAAGCCGGGTCAACGGTATTCCGAGGAACAAACTGTTGCAGCTGGAAACACCTGGATCCTTTCAACCAGGCAGCAATATCCATAAGCTCCGATTCGGTCAGAAGCTCCGGAACAACTGTAGTTCTGAAAATATAGGGCAGGCCGGAATTGCGGATGAGCTCCACGCTCTGCCTGATCTTTCCGATATCAACTTCTTCTCTGACCACCTCCGGATATTTCTCCAGCGGCGCCTTGATGTCCATGGCCAGCCAGTCGACCAGCTTCTGCTGGAGCAGGTATTCCAGCCTGTCGGGAAATGAGCCGTTGGTATCCACCTTGACCAGAAAGCCGCGGTCCTTGATTACCCTGGCCAGAACTTCTATATCCTCATGGAGCAATGGTTCCCCGCCGCTCAAGCACAGGCCGTCCAGCCAGCCTTTCCTTGAATCAAGATAACCGAGAAACAGGTTGAGGTCCAGAGATGGCAACCGGCCGGGGTTTAGCACCAGGTCGGCATTGTGGCAGAAGGGGCAGCGAAAATTGCAGCCCCCGACAAACACGGTTGAGGAGATATGCCCGGGGAAATCCCGGGAAGCGAATTTCTCTAAACCCTTGATTTCAACCACAGGTCAAGCTCCTCAGCCGAATTGAGCACGGCCGTGGCCTGGCCGTTGTCTTCGATGATCAGGGTCGGGATGATCACGCTGCCCGAACTGTCCCGGCGCAGCATTTTGACGTACTCCCGGATTTTGTTGCGGCCTTCCCTGGTGCTGACATCATACTCGACTGCCTGAAAGCCCTTAGCCTTCAGCAGGTCCTTGATTTTATCGCACTTGGCGCATCCGGGAAGGGTGAAAACCAGATAATCCATCCTTTGCCTCTCCTCACAGAGTTATTCTGGAAAAAATTTCTATCAGTCCAGTTTGGAATAGGTCACCCGATCGCTGAATTCCTGCTGTTTGCCATCATTCCAGGTCCTGACCGGCCGCAGATAGCCGACAATCCTGGAGAAGACCTCGGTTTCCGTGCCACACTCAGGACAGGTCGGGTGCTGCCCCTTGAGGTAACCGTGGTTGTCGCAGACGCTGAAGGTCGGAGTGATGCTGTAATAGGGAATCCTGGTCTCAGCAATTTTCTGCACCAGCTTGCGGCAGGTCTGCCAGTCAATGGCTTCGGGCAGGAAGGCATGGAAGATGGTCCCGCCGGTATAGAGCGGCTGGATATCCTCCTGATGTTTCAGGGCTTCGAAAATATCCCGGGTGGCGTCGACGTTGAGCTGGGTGGAATTAGTGAGATAGGGATACCTGTCCGTTCCCGAAGTGTAGATGTTTTTGTACTTCTGGCGGTCGAGCCGGGCCAGGCGGTAAGAGGTGGACTCGGCCGGGGAAGCTTCCAGGTTGTAGAGATGACCGGTCTCTTCCTGAAAATCTTTGAGCACCTCACGCATAAAATTGAGAGTTTCAATGGTAAATTCCTTGCCTTCGGGCGTCCCGATCCCCTTTTTCAGGAAATTCATGCAGGCTTCATGCATCCCGCAGATGCCGATAGTAGAGAAATGATTTTCAAAATGGCCGAGGTAGACCTTGGTGTAGGGCATCAGGCCCCGCTCCAGCATGTTGTTGATCACTTCCCTCTTGGTTTCCAGGGATTCCTTGGCCAGAATCATTATCTCTTTCAGCCTGTCGAAGAACTCCTCCTTGCTCCGGGCTTCATAACCGATGCGGTTGAGGTTGATGGTCACCACTCCGATCGACCCGGTCTGGTCGCCGGCTCCCCACATATTGCCCGGTCGGTGCTTGAGTTCCCGCATATCCAGGTTCAGCCGGCAGCACATGGCCCGGATATCGCCCGGATTGAGGTTGGTGCCGACATAATTCTGAAAATAGGGAATGCCGTACTTGGCGGTGGCTTCAAACAGAAGCCTGGCATTGGGATGATCCCAGTCAAAATCTTTCGTGATGTTATAGGTAGGAATAGGAAAAGTAAACACCCGGCCTTTGAGGTCGCCTTCTATCATCAGCTCCAGGAAGGCCCGGTTGATCATGTCCATTTCTTCCTGATAGTCGCCATAGCAGGAATCGAGCTCTTCTCCGCCGACGATGGCCTTCTTATTCTTCAGGTCTTCCGGAACTGTCCAGTCGAAGGTCAGGTTGGAGAAAGGCGTCTGCCAGCCCCAGCGGGAGGGAACGTTCAGACCGAAAATCAGTTTCTGGATGTCCTGCTTGACCCGGTCGTAGCTCAGACCGTCAGCCCGGACAAAGGGCGCCAGGAAGGTGTCCACGCTGGAAAAGGCCTGAGCCCCGGCAAACTCGGCCTGCATGGTGCCGATGTAATTTACCATATGCAGGGTAGCTGTCTCCAGGTGCCTGGCCGGATGGGAGTGGACCTGGTTGGGCACATGGCCGAAACCTTTCCGGAGCAGATTTTCCATTGACCAGCCGGCGCAGTAGCCGACTATGGGATAGGAAAGGTCATGAATATGAAAATCACCCTCCTGGTGGGCTTTCTTGATTCTCTCGGAATAAAGATTATTCAGGGCGAAATTGGACAGCACTTCACCGGAAATCCTGGCATTCAGGCCGGAAAAGCTGACCACTCCCTCGTTGCTGTTTTCCCTGACCTTCCAGTCGTGGTCGTTGATATAATCCTTGATCAGCCTTTCCAGGTTAATTCCCGTTTCCTTGGCTTCACGGATGGCCTTGTGTTTCTCGCGGTAGAGGATGTAGGCTTTGGCCACCTCGTGGTAGCCCTGCTTCATCAGGACCATTTCGACAATATCCTGGATCTGTTCCACCGAGGGAATCGTATAACCTCCGAATTTTTCTTCCAGGACGAAAACCACGATGTCCGAAACATGCTGGGCTTCCATCCGGTCTTCGATTCCCTGGGACTGCATCGCCTTGTAGATGGCGTTGGTGATTTTGTCCTGGGTGAAATCAACGATAGCTCCATCCCGTTTCTTAATGCGGGTGATTTTACTGGTTTTGACCATCCCTTCCTCCCTATAAACCAAAAATTTTAAGATTCCTTGCTAACCTCAGGCGCCCTTTTTATGCTATTATTTTTCAGGCAGGAAAAAGACCCGGAAAAACAATATTTTGTGCTTTTCATGGCTCCTGGATACTAAATCTTGTGCTTTCGAGACTATATATAAATACATTGAAAATGCTTTGTCAAGTGGGAAAATGAACTTTTTTTCAATAAATTTTTTAAGGGGGAAAAAGTGCTTCAACTGAGCCTGTCCACCTCCAGGAAGGAGGAATTTTTAAACATAACGGGAAAGGTCCAGGCCCTGGTCAGGGAATCCGGGCTGAGTTCGGGACTGGCCATTATCTTCTGTCCCCATACCACCTGCGGCCTGACGATCAACGAGCAGGCAGACCCGGACGTCCAGGCCGATATTCTGATGACCCTGAGAAAAATCGTCCCCGACAATCTGCCCTTCGCCCACGGCGAGGGCAATTCCCCGGCTCACCAGAAAGCCTCACTTCTTGGAAGTTCGCTTTCGGTCATTATAGAGAATGGAGAGCTTCAGCTTGGAACCTGGCAGGGTATCTTTCTCTGCGAGTTTGATGGCCCCCGGAACAGAAAAATCTGGGTCAGGTTTCTGGAAGCGGGTAAAAAATGAGTCAAAATGAGTCTCCATTACCGCCACCATCTCCGGGCACCTCATCAAGAAGCGAAAGATCGGTTCCATAAATCCCTGAAAGAAGGCAGTTGAGGGGCATCGAAACCGATCGGGAATAAAAAAAACGGCAGGGCTCAGGATTTCCTGGTGGTCTTTTCCAGGATGTTACTCTCTCGCCTATCGGCCCTCTTCAGCAAAAGGGCAAAAACCAGGCCAACCATTCCCAGGCTGGCAAACATTATGGATGAGGCGGTATAGGAATGAGTTTTATCGCGCAGGAAACCGTTGACCAGAGGAAAAAGACCCAGCCCGATGTTCTGAATGGCTGTCATCAGGCCGAAAGCCGTGCCGGTCCTTTCTTCCCTGACTACCATCGGCACTGAGGGCCACATGGCTGCCGGCACCAGAACAAAAGCTATACCGAGGAAAACCATCGGATAAGCCGGGTAAACTCTGGTCAGCCCCATCAGCAGATGGCAGGGAATGAGAATCAGAGAGCCAAAAATCATCAGCGTCGCCCGCCGTCCGATGCGGTCAACCAGACTGCCGGCGAAGGGGGCAAAAACCATGGAAGCAAAAATGATAATGGAGCTGATCCCCCCGGCGGTGCTGAACATATGCAGGAAATTATTGAACACCTGGGCCAGGAATCCGCCCGAGGATGTGGCCGCCCTGGCTATCCCCCATTTGTCCACAAAGAAGTCGGTCGACAGGGCGGTAAAGGGAAAGATGGCCGAATAAAAAGTGAAACAGAGAGCTGTTATGTACCAGAAAGTTGGTTTGAATTCTTTAATATCGCGGAGGTTTATTTTCTCGGTTTCGGCTTCTTTCTTGAGGTCCAGGACTTTCTCGGCGCGCCGGTCCAGAATTATGTAGAACAGGTTTCCGAGCAGCGATACGGCGCAGGCCAGAACAGCGGCCAGCAGGGCATAGCGAAAACTGCCGAAATATTTTGAAATCAGCTCTCCGGTGTTGAAGGCAAAAAGCGAACCCAGACGGCTGACCGTCAGGGTAGCTCCGAAGGAAAAGGCCAGTTCCTTGCTCCGGAACCAGCGGGCGAGCATGGCGCTCTGGGCAACGATCAACGGCTCGGAACCGGCTCCGAATATGAACCGGCCCAGGAAAAACACGGGAATGCTTTTAGCTTTCCAGACCAGAGCCGCCCCTGTAAAGACCAGCAGAGAGAACAGCAGGCTGGCTTTCCTGGTGCCCAGTTTATCGACCAGCAGTCCTCCAGCCAGGACGGCCAGGATGGCCGCCAGACTGTACATGGTAAAAAAGGTCCCGACTGTCGACCGGGCGGCCCGAAGTTCTTCTATGAGCGAAGGGGCGATGGCCGAGACGATGTCATAAGCAAAATAACTGCCGAAGGACAGCGAAGCGATAAAAGCCAGCATCAGGAACCGGTATAACTTACTGGCCGGGTTCAACAATCCCTTTTCCTTTGCTTTCTGTTCATCCAAGGCGCATCTCTTAAAAAAACATATTAGCAAGAAAAATATAATAAGCCCGGAAATAAGTCAAGAATGCTTTTACCCGGTCGATATTGACCGCAGACTGAGGTTTAGAGTTTAATAAGCCATATAAAAAAGAAGGAGAGGGACATGAAAAATAATCTGCTTTCGGGACGGGTAAATCTGGCTGTTCTGGGTCTCGTCCTGGCCCTGGTTTCAGTCATCGGCGGAGCCCTGGCCCTTTATTATTTTAAGGGCCGGGTGATAACTGTCCGTGATGTTTCGGCCGCTTCCAAAATCTCCGGCCTGAATTTCAGCCTTAAAGAACAGAAGATGATGCTGGAGGACCTGGAATCCAACCTTAAAAATTACCGGGAAATGAGGGAAATTTCGCTGGAAAATTCAGTGGTTCCATCTCTGATCTTTAATCCACTTCCAGCCGGCTTTGATTTCGGCCGACTCCGGGAGGAGGCCGGGTTTATTATGGCGGAACCGTCCGAAGTCCGCCTGCCCGAAAATCTGGAGGACCTGGCTTTCTACCCGGTAACCGATTTGGCCTGGCTGATAAAACATAGAAGAATAGGTTGTGAATTTCTGACCCGTCTCTATCTGGAAAGATTAAAAAGATATGGGCCGAAGCTCCGCTGTGTGGTTACGCTGACCGAAGACCTGGCCCTGGAACAGGCAGCCCGGGCCGACCGGGAGCTGGCGGCCGGGATCTACCGGGGTCCGCTTCACGGCATTCCCTACGGTTTGAAAGACCTGTTTTCCACCCGGAGCTACCCTACTACCTGGGGTTCACCCATCTACAGGACACAGCAACTGGATATCGATGCCACTGTGTTTGAAAAGCTGAGTGAAGCCGGAGCGGTGCTGGTGGCCAAGCTGAGTATGGGAGAACTGGCCTGGGGCGATATCTGGTTTGGCGGCCAAACCAGGAACCCCTGGGACCCGGAACAGGGATCGAGTGGCTCCTCAGCCGGTTCGGCTTCGGCCACCGCAGCCGGACTGGTGGCCTTCGCCATCGGCACTGAAACCTGGGGCTCGATTGTCTCGCCCTCAACCCGCTGCGGGACCTCGGGTCTTCGTCCGACGTTCGGCCGGGTCAGCCGCTACGGAGCCATGGCCCTCAGCTGGAGCATGGATAAAATTGGTCCGATTGCCAGAAGTGTCGACGACCTGGCTCTGATCTTCAAATACCTTGCGGGGCCTGACGGAAAAGACCGGACTGTCTATGACCTGCCCTTTTCATATAACAGCGACATCGACCCGAAGAAAATCAAAATCGGCTTCCTCAAGGACGCTTTCGACCGCCTCAGAAACAACAAGGGAAAATACCTGGCAGTGCTGGATGTCCTGAAATCCATGGGTCTGGAACCGGTGGAAATTAAACTTCCAGCCATTGACCCTAATATCATCAGCTTCATACTTAATGTCGAGGCAGCCGCTGCTTTTGACGAATTGACCAGAAATAATCAGGACGACCTGATGGTCAGACAGGGAAGGAATGCCTGGCCCAACGTCTTCCGCCAGGCTCGTTTCATCCCGGCGGTCGAATATGTCCAGGCCAACCGTATCCGGACGCTGCTTATCGAAGAGATGGCCAGAATCTTAAAAGATATCGATGTTTATGTGACCCCCTCGGCCGGAGCTAACCTGCTGCTGACCAACCTCACCGGACATCCGGCGGTGGTGGTACCCTGTGGTTTTGACGACACCGGTCATCCGCTGAGTATTTCCTTCATCGGCAAGCTGTTTGAGGAAGGGAAAGCCCTGCGTCTGGCTAAAGCCTACCAGGAAGCCACCGGCTGGCACCTCAAACATCCGGACCTGAGCCGTCTGGATAAACAGGAGTCTGAATCACCGGACAAAAAATAAAAATTGGCCAGCGAAAAAAGGACATTTTTAGCCGCCGGAATTTTCTCTGTGGATTCGTAAGCACTCAGAGGAAAGATAACCGCAGCCAGCTGGATCCTGTCGCCCTCCGAGCTAAAGGGGATATAAATCACCTTGCCCTGTTTTTTGACCGTCTTCCGGCCACATGGTTGAGCTATCGGCCTGAGTGAAACACAAACTCGCTCCGGCTTTTTTGATTTTCCGGAAAAAGCGGCTCAACAACTCAACCGTCGACTTCAGGTTTTAGAAAACAAGATTCAGCTGCTGATCTTTTTGCCCCTGATCGGGACTGAAACCTGAATATCATTATTATAGACAATACCACCCATCTCTTCTCCGCTCACCTGGAGCTCAAAGGTCCAGGGTCTGGTCAGTCCATCAGGCGGAGAAGGCACGGTTAGAATAAAACTCAGAGTGCCGTTCTCAATTTTGAGGTCACTAACCGGCACCTCAGCAAAAGTTCCGTAGGATTCAGAAACTTTCCCCGTGAGAGTCCCGTTTTCCATGGCCAGGGTCAGCTTCAGGGTGATGACCATTTCCCCCGCCTCGACCGTCAGCTCCCAGTTTCCGACCAGGTCTTGCGGATTCAGCGCTGGCTTTTCCTGAGCAGCGAGTGTTCCGGAAAATAAAAGCAGCGTCATGGAGAAAATTAAGAGAAAAGATATTCTGACCAGCATATTTTCACCTTCCTCCTTGAATTCAAGTTCTGGCTGAATAAATATAATTTTAGCGGCCAAAAATCAAGCCTCCGGGTGGCCATAAGAACAAAGCTGTTGTAGTATAATTATCAGCATGAAGTTTGAAACCCACAACCTGGACGCCTGGCAGAAGGACCTCGCTCTGGCCCTGGACAAATTGCAGAGGGCCAATTTTACCGGGCGACTATTAAAAAAGGACCACACTCTCTGGAAAGAACAGGACCGGGAAATATCCAGCCGGCTGGGCTGGATAGATAGCCCCCTGGAAATGCAAAGCCTGCTCCAGGATTACGGGCACCTGGCGGAAAAAATCCGCGCCGCTGGCACCAGCTTGCTGGTTCTTCTGGGCATGGGCGGTTCCAGCCTGGCTCCGGAGGCCATAAGCAGGATAATAGGCTCCAGTCCGGGCTGGCCACGCCTGCTGATGCTTGACTCCACCAGCCCCGGCGCAGTAAAGGCAATTTCCCTTACCGTCTCTGATAAAGATTGCCGGCCGCTATTCCTGGTATCCTCAAAGAGCGGCACCACCGCCGAGACTCTGAGTCTGTTGAATTATTTTTATCTCCAGCAGCAGGAAATTCACGGTCGGGAAGCCGGGAAAAATTTTGTGGCCATAACCGACCCGGGAACTCCGCTGGAAGAACTGGCCCGGGAGCTGGGCTTTGGTCTGATCATTAGTGGTTTCCCGGATATCGGAGGCCGCTTTTCCGCCCTGTCGCCCTTCGGGCTTTTCCCGGCCGCGCTGATGGGTCTGGACCTTAAAAAACTGCTGGAACCGGCTTCTGAAATTTTCCGCCTGCTCGGCCGGAAAGAACCTCTTCATCCCGGCCTGGTTCTGGGCAGCATTCTTGGGATCATGTTTGAGTCCGGCCGCGATAAACTCACCCTGCTTCTCCCCTCAAAATTGAGAAGCCTGGGAAGGTGGCTGGAGCAACTGATAGCAGAAAGTACCGGCAAAGAAGGAAAGGGTATCCTGCCGGTCCTGGAAAGCTTGCCCGTAACCGAAGATAGCTACGACCGGGACAGGCTGTTTATTTTTTACGAGTTCGAGTCGAGTCCTGATGTCTTCTGGAGAGACCGGCTGAATAAGCTTAAAGAATCCGGCCAGCCCGTCATTCATATTTCTTTCACTCCGGAAGAGCTGGCTGCCCACCTATACCTCTGGGAGCTGGCCACAGCCGTGGCCGGCCATTTTCTGGGCATAAATCCATTCGACCAGCCGGATGTGGAACTGACCAAGAAAAAAACCAGGGAACTGCTGGCCGCCGGAACGCCGATCTTACCGGACAGCGGTCTGCTGTCAGATGACCGGGTCCGCCTGGCCAGCCAGCTCAGGTCATATTTTGAAGATAAAAACCGCCGCCCGGAATACCTCGCCCTTCTCTGTTTCCTGGCCCCGGACGAAAACCTGGAGGTGGCCCTTGATAACCTGGCCCGGCAGTTTTCAGAAAAATTTCACCTGCCCTGCCTCTGGAACTATGGGCCGGCTTATCTTCATTCCACCGGCCAGCTCTTTAAGGGAGACGCCGGCCGGGGAAAATTCATCGGCCTGGTGGACGAAGACCCGGCCGACCTGACTATTCCTTCACTGCCCGGTTCACCCGCTCTGGCCGGTTCTTTCAGACAACTATTTCTAGCCCAGGCACTGGCCGATTTTGCTGCCCTGAAAGAAAAGGGCCGGGAAATTATTTACCTCCGGTTCAGGGAACATCCGGTTGAAACCATCTTCACCCTTGGTGAAATCATACGAAATATCTAAAATTGCCAGCCAGCCACCAGAAATTTTAAAAATAAAAAGGGGAGCTTTCGCTCCCCTTATAATCCACTTCGGTCGGTAATCTTAAATTTATTAAAAGAGCCCGGTGAAAACTAAATTCCCGGAGAAAAGTTCTTTGGTTTTGGCCGTGACTCTTTTGTCAACCTGTCCGGTAACATCAAGATAGAACCAGAACTTATCGAACAGTCTGAGTTTCTTCAGATAGAAATTGGCATATTCCGACTGGCTGCTAACAATTATCCTGGCGATTTCTTTTCCTTTTTTATCGGTCAGCACTATGTGAGTCACTTCTTTTTCCTGGGCACCCTCCTTAACTTTCGAAGTCTGGAGCTTACCATAAACTTTTACCTTGTCTTTTCCTTTCCATTCTTCAGGTTTATTTATATTGGTAATATTCAGGGCGACATAAGCTTCGCGATCGCGAGGATTCAGATAGCCGGCATAATCGGGCTCAGTCGAGCGGGTATAAATGCTGGTGTAAGCAGCACCTTCTTTGATTTCTATTGATTCGGCCAGAATCAGATTGGGTTTATCAGCGATGACACTGGCTTTAACCCTGACTTCTTTGCCCACCAGGTTTTCCAGGCCGCCCGGGACTCCTCCGGCCACGAAAATGTCAAGACCCTGGGCCTGGGGGATATACAGATAATGTCCAACAGCCGCCTTAACCAGCCCTGCATAATCTTTGGTCTGGGGCTGGGTTTCCTGGCCGTAAGCCATTGCCGAAGCAAGCACTATTGCGCTGACGATGATGAATGACAGAAGTCCATTTTTCCGGAAAGCCATCTCCTGTACCTCCATTTCTTTATCTCAGACTTAAAAGCCTCTTGGTACTCTTCTGCCCGTTCGCCTTGGCGGGAACAGGAAGAAATCTTTATACCACTGATTTTGATAAAAGTAAAGAAAAAAATTCCGGCCGGAATTCAGCCGTTCTTTCTCCTGGCGGACTTCCCGGAGCTGGAGCCAGAAGCGGCCGAGGTTTGCTTTCCGGAACTCCTGGAGCGCGCTCCCTCACCCGGAGAAATAGCAGCCGGTCGTTCCTGACTCCTGTTGCTTTCTCTGACCGCTGACGAACCATAGGGTCTGGATAATGAAGGCAGGCTGTAGGATGATTTTCTTTCCCGGTCCTGCCTCCCTTCCCTCAGACCTGAATTCCTGGAAGAAAAAGAGAGGAGTCCGGAGCTACGCTCGGAGTCAGCCGGCCGGGAGGAAAAGCTCGAGGAACGAGGCTGACTGTTCTTTTCCCGGAAGCTGGATTGCCCTCTCCCCTCTTCATTCCGGGAAGAGGAAGCCTGTCTTTCCTTTATAACTCCTATTTTCTGCTCAGCAGGTCGGCTGGGTGGCAAGTGGTAATTTCTGACGACCGACTGACCGCGCCCGGATCCGCTCCCTGGCCTGGAAACCCGTTCAGACTGGCTCTGACGGAAAATGTTCTCTTCTGAAACCGCACCCGAGCGCCTGGCATCAGTTCTCAGCCGGGGGGAACCCTCAGCCTGGCCCGTCCTCTGGCTCAGGCTATCACCGGAAAGACTCGACTGGTCTCCACCGGCACCAGGTCTGGAAACGGAAGAATAATTGCCGGAGGAAGGAGAATAGGTCCTGATGGACCTGTTTTTTTCCAGCTGCCGGTCGCCGACAGAACTTCTGTTTCTCAACTGACCGGAAGAAATTCCGCCTGACAGCCTGCCGCCAGAAGCGGCTCTATCTTCTGACCTGAGCTGCGAACCGGAAATACGTCTCAGGCCGCCGGGGTTGAATTCTCTAACCGCTGAAGAGCCCGTCCTCAAACCGGGCGACTTCAGAGTGCTGCTATTCACCGGCTTGATCTGCGGCTGTCGGGCTTCGAGTCTGATCCTTTCCACCCCCCGGAGAGCCTCAGGCCTGATCAGATCCCTGGAATAATGAGGAGCCTGCAGCTGATGTCTGCTGACCATCACCAGGGCCCGGGAATGAACCGGGATATAGTGGTCATGATACCGATCATAGAAATGATTGTTTATTATCACCACCGGCCGGTTCCAGTAGCTGAGCGGACACCAGGCGACGATATCCGAATCCCAGTACCAGTGCACCCAGGCCGGACCCCAGTGCACGGTCGGAATCCAGTACCAGCCGAGGCCCAGACGCCAGTGCCAGCGGCCATAGTGATACACCGCCCAGCCCCAGGGTTCAGCCGAAACCCAGGTCCAGCCGATACGCGGATACCAGACCCAGCGACCGTAAAGATAGGGCCGCCAGTCAACATGAGTCACCACCGGAACCCAGACATAGCCATAAGGACGCTCATAAACCCAGCGCCCGTTGGAGGCCAGCTCGGGCTCGTATTCTCTTATTTCTTCAGGAAGATAGGAGCTGCTGTCATAGCTGGCTCCGGCCAGGAGTTCTTCCCGCCTCTCGTTCCAGCGCTCAAAATCATCATCGGGGAAACGGTACCGTCCGGAGTCCAGAAGATAACCATCCTCTGCCACCACTGAGTCGCCGGGGTTAAGGACGATTGACTCTTCCTGTCCGGCTGTTTCCAGCCTTCCTTCAACCACCGCCGCCTCAGTCCGTCCCTCTTCATCAACTTCAAACCGGTACAGACCCTCTTCCAGAATATAAAAGGAAGCATCAGGAGTATGGAGACTGAATCCTTTTTCCCGGGCCAGGAAACTGATTCTCAAGTAGAATCGGCCCCGGTAAAGATGAAAAGAAGCATCCTCATAGCCGGATTCGGGCAACCTGACCATCTCCGCCAGCGAATACCTGTCAATTCGCAGGAAGTTGTTCTGACCGAAGCTGACTTCGGCCAGGCCGTCTTCTGTTTCCAATTTATCTCCGGCAGTCAGAACAAAATTAACTTCGCCGGACTCAACTCCCAGCTCCTGTCCCCTGTCCACCCGAACATCGCCCTGAACATAACTCAACCGGGCAAAGGAGCCTGAGTAGTAAGCTTCATCAGCCGCCAAGGCACCCGAGAAGAAGAAAAGGCCCGTGAGCACCAGGCCGATCAAAATTTCTTTTCTCATCTTCTTCTCCTTTCACCACACTAAAATGCAATAATTGTGCCAGTATTTACAGGCAGCGACCCGAAGCCGGATGTCCTGCCTAATCCTGTCCTGTCCTAAAAACAGGACAACAACCCCCGATTAACATCGTCGGGATGAAAATAAATGGCTCCCGGTAATTAAATTAAAATGTATGAGGTTAAAAGGCGACCCAAAACCCTGCTCATCTGAGCTGAAAGGAGAAAAAAGATTTTCGGGTCCCGCTAATTGGCCTGGCCTGGCAGCAATCTTCTGGTTTGATCTATTCAGGTATTCGGGGCCCTCGGCCAGGAGGGTTTCCAGCCAGATTCAACAGGCAGTGTCAACGGTAGAGTAAACGGGCCTCTTTACCGGGAAAATACAAAGCATAAAATAAAAAAAGGGGCGCCGGAAACGGCCGCCCCTTTAGTCTAATCTGCCCTGTTCAACCGGCCTCGGTCTTACCACCACCAGCCGCCCATTGGCCTTCGGTGGCGCATCAGCATCATTCCTCTGAGGCCCATCCTGCCCCCCGGGCCCCTCAGCAATTCTCTCCGCAGTCTGAAGTCTTTCCTGTACTCTTCCAGCTTCTTAAGCTGCTCCGGAGTCAGAATTTTTTCCCATTCTTTCCTGTTCCTGAACATGGCCTTCATTCTCTCGGCCCTCAGTTTTGACATTTCGTCAATCAGGCTGTTGACCTTTTTTTCGTCAGCCCCGGGGTCTTCCATGAGTTTCCTGAACTCCTCGCGCAGCCCGGCCATCTTTTCCCGGTGAGCTCTGGCTTCCTCCAGGCGGGCTTTTCGGAATTCTTCCAGCTTTTTTTCCTGCTCTGGAGTCAATTGCAGAGCATCTTTTAAGAGCTGATAACCGACGCCCCCACCCTGTCCCATCATTCTGCGGCCGGACAGCGGCTGACCATTGAGGCTGGCCGCCAGAAGAGAACCGGCAAAAATAACCATCAGGGTAACCAGTAAGATCCTGTTTTTCATTTATTTCCTCCTGCCTGAAATTTCTTTCCCATGGTTCACCGTAATTAGACAAAGCGGGCGGAAATTCCTTGGGAAAGTCATTCCTGCCGGTGACGGAGCCGGTCCAGGGTAACTGCGGCGATTATTATTGCCCCGATGATTATTTCCTGGAAATAGTTGGGCCAGCCCATCATGGTGCAACCGTTACGGAGAAAGGCCATGATAAACACCCCGACCAGGGTGCCCAGAATGCTGCCCTCACCGCCGCTCAGGCTACCCCCGCCGATGACCACAGCCGCGATTATATCCAGTTCCAGACCCATGGCCACCGTCGGGTCGCCAACCGTCAGCCGGGAAAATTCCATCACCCCGGCCAGTCCGCAAAGCAGTCCGGAAAGGCTGTAGACCGCAACCTTGACCCGGTCGGTCCTGACCCCGCACAATCTGGCTGTTAGTTCGTTGGAACCGATGGCAAAGGCATGCCTTCCGAAAACCGTTTTTCTCAGCAGAACAGCCATGACCAGAGAAAAAAGAACCATAATCCATATTCCGGGCGATACCAGCAGCCAGGACGGCCTGGGAGTCCTGACCATGAGTTCGTTGATCCAGCTCAGCGGAGCATCTATTTTCTGGTTGCGGGCCACCCACTTGGCCAGGCCGCGGGCAATCCCCATCATTCCCAGGGTGACGATGAACGGCACCAGCCTCAGCCTGGTGATAAAAAATCCGTTTAAGAATCCAACTATTCCCCCGGCCGCTACTCCAGCCAGAGCAGCCAGCAGAGGCGACACGCCCAGGTTGATGGCATAAGCCACGAGGACACAGCTCAACGCCAGGTTGGAAGCGGCCGAGAGATCGATCCCGCCGCTGACGATGATCAGGGTCATACCCAGGGCACACAGGGCAACGATCACCGACTGGGTGGCCACGCTCTTGATATTGGCCAGGTTAAGAAAACGGTCGGAGACTTCCGGCATCAGAGAAAATATGGAAATTACCAGAATCAACCCGACAAAGGGCCCGACCAGTCCAGTAATTTTTTTCAATCGGCTACCTGCTGTCTTCAAGGTTGTTCTCCCGTTGATTGCACTTTGCTTTCTCTTCCGGTGATGGCTGCCTTCATCAGGCTGGCCTCGGTCCAGTCCGCAGCCGGCCGGACCTCCACCAGCTGCCCGCGATGGAAAACAGCAATGCGGTCCGCCACTCCCAGTAATTCCGGAAGGTACGAGCTGACAAAAATCACGGCCCGGTGATCAGCGGCCAGCCGACCCATCAACTCATAGATCTGGGCTTTGCTCATGACGTCAATTCCCCTGGTGGGTTCATCCAGCAGAAAAATTTCTGCCTCCTGGTGGAGCAACCTGGCCAGGGCCACTTTCTGCTGGTTGCCACCCGACAGGGTCCAGAGCTTCTGTTCCGGGGATCGGGCCCTGATACCAAGCCTGGACATCCACTCCGAAGCGGCTGTCGTCTGTCTCCGGCCATTGAGGAATCCCGACCGAACGTAGGGTTTCAACCGGCTCAGAGTCAGGTTATCGGTCAGGTTCATTCGGAGGGCCAGTCCTTCCACCTGCCGGTCTTCGCTCAGCATCCCCAGCCCCCTCCCGATGCTGACTGCGGTGTAAGAAGGTCGGAACTGCCTGCCGGACACCACCACCAGGCCTTTTTCCAGTTTATCCAGTCCGAACAGGGCCCGCAGAAATTCGGTCCGCCCGGCACCCACCAGCCCGGCCACTCCGAGAATTTCCCCGCGTCTCAGTTCCAGGTCGACCGGGCGACTCATTCTGGCGCTCTGGACTCCCGAGCAACGCAGAATCACTTCCCCGGGCTCATGGGGAAGCCGAGGGAAAAGCTCCGACATCCTGCGCCCGATCATCAACTGGATCAATTCTTCCACCGAAGTTTCCCTGGTCAGTCCCCGGCCGGCTACCCGGCCGTCACGCAGAACCGTGAAGCGGTCGGCGATTTCCAGAACTTCCTCCAGAAAATGGCTGACGTATATTATGCCCGTGCCCTCAGCCCGGAGTTTACGGATGATCTCAAACAGGCGACGGGTGTCTTCCTGAGAGAGGCTGCTGGTCGGCTCATCCATGACCAGGATCCGGGCCTGGCTGACCAGAGCCCGGGCGATTTCCACCACCTGCCTGGCACCGACTGTTAATTTCCGGACGGGGATATCGGGAGAAATTTCTGGATGGCACAGGAATTCCAGCACCCTTTTAATTCTTGCCTGGTTTTTCTTCCGCTCGACCAGGCCGAATCGCGATTCCTCCTGGCCGAGCATGATGTTTTCTTCAACTGTCAGATGAGGGGCCAGGTTCAACTCCTGGTATATGACCGCGATGCCCTGACGGCGCCCGTCGAGCGGCCCCGCCGGTCGATATTCAACTCCAGAAATGACCATCCGGCCGCCGTCCGGTTTATAAGCGCCGCTCAGGATTTTTATCAGAGTGCTCTTGCCGGCCCCGTTCTCTCCCAGGATGGCGTGAACCTCGCCCCCCCGCAGGTCAAAATCCACCCGGTCCAGCACCGGATTATGGCCGAAACTCTTGCTTATTCCCGTTAAACTCAGAAGCGGTTTTTCTGGCATGCTCAGAACTGACCCGGAAGCGCTTTATTCCCGATTCTCAAGGGGATTTTCCCTCAGCGGACATAGCTGGCGAAATCCGGTTCCAGCAGATTCTTGATCTCCGGCTGGTTCATATTTTCCGGGGTAGCCAGGCTGACTCCGGTATCGATTCTCTTCTCCACCGGCCGTCCCTGGAGGTGGTCCACCAGAACCCTGACCGACAGGTAACCCATCTTCATCGGGTCCTGCAACACCAGTCCCTGAATTTCATTATTTCCAAGGGCCTGAATCAATTTGCTGGAACTGTCAAAGCCTACCAGCTTGACTTTTCCGGCCAAACCAAAATGCTGCAGCGCCCGCAGGGCTCCGAAGGTGCTGGACTCATTGGGCGCGAATATGCCTTCTACCTGAGGATAGCGGCTGAGCAGGTTTTCCGTCAGCTGATAGGCTGATTCGGTTGTGGTTCCGGCAAACTGGTCCTTGACCAGCAGTTCAATCCCGGGGTATTCCCTGGTTATGGTTTCCAGGAACCCCTGCTCCCGGAAAGTGGTGCTGGCCGAGCCTTCCAGATAGCGGATCAGGAAAATCTTTCCTTTCCCGCCGAGAACTTCTGCCAGACGGTGAGCGGCCAGCACCCCGCCCTGAAAATTATCGGTAGCCACAAAGCTGATGAAATTATCACCCTGCAAATTGGAATCCATGATGACCACCGGAATCCCTTCCCTCATGGCCTCATCCACCGGTCTCATCATCGCCCGGTCGTCAAGCGGCGCCAGGACTATTCCGTCCACCCGGCGGCTGATGAAATCCTCAACCACTGTGATCTGCTGGGCCCGGTCGTCTTCTTTCTGCGGTCCCTTCCAGAAGATTTCCACTCCCAGCTCCTGGCCAGCCTTGACCGCCCCGGCATGCACCGCCTTCCAGAATTCGTGGGTTGTCCCTTTGGGAATAACCGCAATCTTGTAGGTCCGGGTTCCGGACCCGGTGGCTGGCTGATCCCCGGAGCGGCAGGAGGCCAGCGACCAGATTAATACTGCCAGCGACAGACAGATAATGGCCAGAGGGAGTTTTCTTCTCGGTTTCATGACCTCAGTATAAATCAGGCTCTGGAATTAAGTCAAAATCGGATTTTAAAAAAATAAAGGAGAACAACTCTCGAAAGAGCTGCTCTCCTCTTAATTGCAGAACTATTCAGAGATTCAAACGCAAGAAGACGATCAGGCCTTCTTGAGAATCGGCATGCCGGTCTTGGCAGTTTCCACCACCGTGTATCCGGCAGGAACGCTGTCCAGGGCGCCCGGCCTGACTTCTCTGGCAAAATAGAAGATGGTCTGCATCTTGCCGCCCCGCAGCTTCACTTCGCGAGAATGCAGGTAGTAGGTCACTCCCTTTTTGTTGGTGAATGCATATGGCATGAATTAAACCTCCAAAAAAATTTTTTCCAAACTAAAATCGATATCCCAGTGTAAATCCCAGAAGCTGGGCGCTGGTCTGATAGGTCCCCGTGCCGAGACCCAGCGGATAGATGTCCCGGTTGGGCGAAGTCCTGTCCTGAAATAATTCGTACATATAAGCCACATCAACGCTAAACTTGCCCTTAGTATAACCCAATCCCAGAGTAAATGCCACCCGGCTGGCATCGGGCAGAGCCGGGTCCATGGTTTCCACAGGCTGCGGCGTCTGGTCATAGATGACTCCTCCCCGCAGGGCAAGATTGTCTTTGAGCAGATACTGAACAGCTGCCCGCAGCAGAATGGAATTCTTAAAATTCTCTTCCACTACTTCCTGCTCGGTCATGGAGTTATCAAAAACAATATCGATGACATAACTGTCGTAAACCTTCCAGGTGAGATACTGGCCGGCCACAGCCACCAGAAATCGGGGACTGAACTGATAGGAAAAACCCAGGTCGAAGATGTTAGGATGCTTGAAAGAGGTGTTTACTATTCCGGTTCCCGGAAGGTAGGGCTGAATGGGCGCGGGCACGCGGGTCTTGTCCAGGAAAAAGTCTCCGCTGTAGTCAACGGTAAAGTTGCTTCTCCAGTTAAAACCGGCTGAGAACCGGTCTTTTTTGAACAGCAGACCGGCATTAAAGGCCACTGCCTCACCGGTCGCTTTCTTCAGCGAGGCCGGAACATCTCCCGTCCAGACCTCGGGAATTTCAACATGCCGCACCAGATTCAGCTTCAGAGTGGAGTGAATGTAGGAAACTCCTAAACCAACAGACAGGTTATCATTGAGCTTAACAGCCAGGGTCGGGTTGACAAACAGCGTCTGCATCGATGTTTCCGTGCAGATATATTTCAGCGGATAATTGACCGGCCAGGCAGTCCCTAGCCCGTAGGGAGCAAAAACCCCGATTCCAACTGCCACCCTGGAACCGAAACGGTGGGTCAGATAAAAATGCGGCGGGAAAAAGGTCTGGTCCAGCTGATAAACTTTTTGGAAGGCAGGGTCCGGCCAGCTGGGAAGCAATAGCGACCCGGCGGGGAAGATTAACACTCCGCCGGCACTCACCCGGGTCCCCGGCAGCCAGGCAATTCCGGCCGGATTGTAGAAAATGGCGCTGGGGTCATTGGCGATGCTGACGAAAGCCCCGGCCAGAGCCATGGCCGCAGTTCCATGTTCATAAATCAGGAATCCAGAACCGAAAGCTACAGAACTAAAGACCAGGACAAAAACCACCACTCCAGCCAAGATTTTTTTCATTTCCATCCCTCCTGTCTCTCAGCGATTTATGCCCTTAAATTATTCTGGCTTTCTTTTATTAAATTTATCAGAGGTTGTCAAGCCAGCCTGAAAATTTCCGGCCTTTACTGGATAAAACCGACTCCCGGTGGAACATCGGCGGGAACAATGGGCCCGAACATTTCTTCATACCTTTTTATGTTCCCTTCCAGGGCTTCGGCAAATCTCTTGGCATGAGCCGGACTCAGAATGACCCGGGAAACCAGCTTGCCCATCGGCCCGTCCGGAAAAATAAAAGCAAAATCAAAGATAAACTCTTCCCGGCTATGCCTGATGGCGGCCAGGTTGGAGTACTGGCCGACGGCGATCTGCTCGTCAACCTTGATATCAATTTTCTTTTCCTTTAAGTCATCCCTGTTCATTTTTTAATTCTCCTTGCTGGGTTGGTTTTTTGATGATTAACTGAATCGGTCTTTATAAACATCACCCCTGGCTGACTTTCCCGGCTAACCGGTTGACCGAACCCGCTCCCGAGTTCTCCGCTGTCCCGACCAAAATTTTTCACCGACCTTGATGATCTGATTTTCGTTGACAAAAGAATTCTATACCCTCCGGCTGCGGCTGGCAATTCCGATTTTTCGCCAGCGTTATTTTAGGCCATGAGACGCTGGACTGATAATTCGGGTCGCGCGAATCATGTTCCTGAGCCAATTTTAAGGAGTCTATCCAGAGTCAGCAAAAAGAAGAAACATCAGTCAGATAGTGGATTAAACTTCCCGGCTGATTTTAAGCTCAATCTGGCCCAAAAAATGATAACGTTAACGCGGTGAAAAAAAAATTATTTTTTAAGCTGTTGATATCAAAAAAGTTAAAATTTTAAAAAGTGCTTGATTTTGCATCCAGCAAGCATATAATAGTATTGGCTTTCCTGGGCGGGCTGGGGAAAGTCCCCACCTTTTTGGTTCCCATCATCAACCCCCCTTTTGCTGACAACAGCCCGCA
>CAZDZU010000002.1:0-8418 GCA_964509995.1 uncultured Eubacteriales bacterium
GTCTACCTTCTGGCCGACAGGTTCCTCCCGCATATTCCCAGGCATCAGTATCCAGGCTGGGCTCTGACTGTGGCTCTCTACCGGGAAGCCGGCATCAGGGCGGTGGAAATCGGCGGGGTGATGTTTGCCAGAAAGGACGAGAAAACCGGCCGGGAAATCTTCCCCAGACTGGAGCTGGTCCGTCTGGCCATTCCCAGAAGGGTTTATACTTCAGCTCACCTCGAATATGTTGCCGAAGCCATAATCGACCTTTATAAGAACAGAGACCGGGTCCGGGGCCTGAGAATAGTCCGGGAGTCGCCCTACCTCCGCCATTTCACGGTGCGGATGGAAGAAATCTGAACCCGCGGCCTCAGACAAAAGATGGGCTCTTGGTTTAACTGCCTCAGGCTATAACCGCTGGCCAGAGGTAAGCCTCTCAAAAGACAGCAAAAGCAAAAGGGAAGAGCTGAAGGGAATTCTCTGACCGGCAGCCCGGGAAATTTTTTAAAAAAATCCAAGGAAAGAAGGCAGCCGTTGTCAAATATTGATGAAAAAGGAAAAACTGCTCCCGCGGCTTTCGGGAGCGGGAAAAAAGGAGGAAGCAACATGAGGAAAAGATTTATTGTCTATTTATTAATGGTTGTGGCTTTTGATCTCCTTCTGATTTCATCAGGATTCTCGTGGGGTTCAGCGACCCATGCCTATATGGCCAGAGTCATTGGCCGCTGGAATCTATTTGTCAATTCCCAGGAAATGTACGGTCTGATGGCCCCGGACCTTTTTAATTATAATTTTGATCTGTACGGCGATATGGCCCTCAGAGCCTTTACCCATGGAATGCCAGGGAATGAGTATTTTATGGCGGTCTGGGAGAAGTCCAGGCGGATTGATGGCCAGAAATCGCTGGCTCTGGGCTATGTGGCCCATAACGACGTCTGGGGAGCGGATTTCACAGCTCATCACCGGGCTCTGACCATTACCGCTCCTGGAGATTTTCCTGGCAATCTGGAGCCTGGCTATGTGATCATAAAAGCCCATCTTCTTAATTCGGATCCGACGATGGACAATTACTTCAAGAGCCTCGGACTGTCCAATGATAATTTAGAGCAACTGGAGTTAAGGGTCGAAATGTGCCATCAGCTGGTTGAAACCGCTGGCGACCTGATAATTAGACGGCATGACCCTAAAATCGGCGAGAAAATTATTGTGGCCGCTGTGCTGAGAAACCGCAGCTTCCCCGAGCTATTGATCAGGGCCTTTGGCAATGAAGAATACAACAGGGTCATTCGGCAGAGTGAGTATCAGTTCCGGCGACTGATGATTCAGTATGGAGCCATTCTAAGCCGGCCAGAACCGGAAGCTTTCCAGGCTCTGGCTGAAGAGATGGCTGAGCTGGGTGTGGCTTTCCTGAAAAAATTCACCGGGCTGGAAATCTCACCCGAGCAGGCCCTGGAGATCACCAGGTACGGAATCAAGAAAGCCCTCCAGCTCTGCGCTCCGGACTATATGCCCGAAGTGAGGAAAACCATAGAGCAGGTGAAAACGGAGCTGAAAAACCACCTGGTGTCTGACAATTAATAAAGACAGAAAAGATTGGCGGGGAGCCGTGGGGAAAAGACTCCCCGCCTTTTTATTTTAATTCAAGCTGATAGCCTTTTCAGGGTCCCGGGATGTTTTTCTCCCTCAGCCATTCTGGTTGTGGGCTTCTGAGCGATCAAAAGCATTGATGTCCAGAAAGCCGTGGCCGGACAGGTTAAAGAGAATGTTTGTTTCTCTTCCGGACTTTTTAGCCTCCAGAGCCTCATCTATAACCGCGGCGATGGCGTGAGCGGATTCCGGGGCCGGCAGCAGGCCCTCGGTTTTGAGGAAGATTTCTGCCGGCGTGAAAACCTGTTTCTGCGAATAAGCCCGTGGTTCCACCAGTCCCATTCTTACCAGATGACTGATGAGAGGGGCCATGCCGTGATAACGCAATCCGCCGGCGTGAATCGCCGGCGGGACAAAATCTTTGCCCAGGCTGTGCATGTACAGCAGGGGAGTCAGTCCGACTGAGTCCCCGTGGTCGTAGCGAAGCTGCCCCGCGGTTAATGAAGGGCAGGCCTCGGGTTCAACGGCCAGAAAACGCTGTCCGTTCTTACCCTGAAGCTTCTGCCCGATGAACGGAAAACTCAGACCGGCGAAATTGGAACCACCGCCCACGCAGCCGATGAGGATCTCGGGCTCGACTCCGAATTCCCGGCACTGGGAAATAGCTTCCAGCCCGATGACGGTCTGATGCATCAGCACCGCGTCCAGAACCGAGCCAAGGGAATATCTGGTTGCCGGCTGGCTGACGGCGGCTTCCACCGCTTCAGAAATAGCTATGCCAAGGCTGCCCGGGTGGTCGGGATTTTCCCGGTAGTATTTGAGTCCGGACTTGGTGTCCGGGCCGGGACTCTCAACCACCTGTCCCCCGAAAAGCTGGATCATTATGCGGCGCCCCGGCTTCTGGCGGTAGCTGGACGTGACCATGAAGACTCTGGCCCGGAGCCCGAACTGGCTGCAGGCGTAAGCCAGAGCCGACCCCCACTGTCCGGCGCCGGTCTCTGTGGTCAGTGTTTCCAATCCTTCCTGGCTGGCCAGAAAAGCCTGCATCAGGGCGGTGTTGGTTTTGTGGCTTCCGGCCGGTCCGACTCCTTCGTATTTGTAAAAAATTCTGGCCGGGGTGTCCAGGTATTTCCTCAGGGCTGAGGCATAGATGAGAGGCGTCGGACGATATCTGGAGTAAGCCTCAAGCACCCGATCCGGGATGGGAATGAGCTTTTCCCTGGATATTTCCTGCTGGATGAAACCCCGGGAGAAGACCGGCTCCAGCTCCTCCGGCCGGAGGGGCTGACGGGTCTCGGGATTAAGCGGCGGGGGCGGAAGCTCCTGCAGGTCGGCTTTGAGGTTGTAAAAATATTGGGGCAGATATTTCATCTGGCGCGAATCATATCTTTTCATCTTTTTCCTCCTGAAAATGTGATTTGAAGATAGAAACGCCTATGGTTCAAAAAGATGGCGGGAAAGGGAGACAGACTTCGGGCGGACTAGGCCGCCCACCAGAACCAGGAGGAAAGACAGAAAGATGCACTGCGGCGATTAGCAATTAATTTCCAGTCGTGCATCCTCAAAGCAAACATCATCGCTTATTTTAGCTGCCGTAAAAGTTTTGTCAACCGGGTCAGAATCGTTGGTGTCAATTCTTCAAGAATTCCGGCGATGGCTGGGAAAGGGTCAGGGCTGACCGTTTGTGATTTTTCGGTTTGCTCCGCCCGGGCCTTCTCTGACCCTGCCAGCCGGTTCTGAGGCTGGAATCAATTAAGTATTCAAGGATTGGTTCGCTGGCGGTATTCCTGGCATCCGGTTGGATTTATTTCCTCCGAAAGCGACGGATTATAACGGGAGAGGCTGTGTTGCTGTCACTGGAGACACGGCAGGGCGTCGATTTGTTCCCCCAGCGGCGACGGCTGGAGCGATACAACCGGGGGACAACGGGAGATGTTACCGACTGTCATCCGACCCTTTGCATAAATAATGCCCGATAGTTGCATTTAGCGGAGAGATTTCATAAATTACAGAACAGAATGAAGACTGATTCGAGGTTGGCCGTCCGGATTAATCTGATTTTGATAACTGTCCTGGTATCCGGCTTGAATCTCATGCCGGCCAGGCAGGCAGCGCCGCCTCTTCTGGTGCAGGTTCAGAAAGACCAGCCCGGCCTGGAAGCAACCCTGTGGTCGGAAAAAATTGAATGCCTACAGGAGCTTGAAGGCAGCTATCTGCTGCTTGCTGACAGGGACGAAATTCTGAAACTCAGAAGCCATGGAATAATTCTCAGACGGCTTGCCTTTTACGACCGCCGGCAGATTTACCTTATTGCCAGGGTCAGTCGGGAAACCGAGCTGGAGATTATCCGGGCTCGATTTCGAGCATTTTTTCTGGAAGGCAGAGACTATCTTCTGATCGGACCGGACCTCTCCCTTGTGGAAGAACTTCCGATCACGGTCAGACGAAGGCTTCTGCCGGCTGGCGGAAAAACTCTGGCTCCGGGGTTGAAGCTGACCGGACAATTCAGCTGGAAGCTGACTCAGGACGAACTTTATGACCTGATTGCGGCTGAAGTCTCGGCTGATAACCTCAGAGTCAGAGTCACAGACCTGCAGAATTTTGGAACGCGTTACGCTCCCGCGGCCGGCTGCCTTCAGGCCGGACAATACCTCTATAATTACTTTCAGAACCTGGGACTTCCGGTCAGCTACCACGAATTTCATTACAGCTCTTATCTCTGCCGCAATGTGATCTCCGAAATCCGCGGCCAGAGCTATCCGGAGCAGGTGGTTATCATCTGTGCCCATTATGATTCAACCTCGGACCAGCGCTGGACCCTGGCCCCCGGAGCTGACGATAACGCTTCGGGCAGCGGCGCGGTGCTGGAAGCGGCCAGGATTCTGGCCGGACGACCTTTTGATTTCACCGTCAGGTTCATACTTTTTTCGGCCGAAGAGCAGGGCCTGGTGGGCAGCCTGCACTACGTTCAGGAGAGATTGAACCCCGCCGAACATGTGCTGGCTGTCATCAACCTGGACATGGTGGCCTATGCCGATATTCTGCCCGAGGACCTGGACCTGATCGGGAACAGGACTTCTGCCTGGCTGGTCGACCGCCTGGCCTCTCTGGCTGGCCTTTACGGTCCGGTGGCCGTTAAGAAGATTATCGACGCTTCCTTTATTTATTCTGACCACGCCTCTTTCTGGGATAGGGGAATAGCGGCTGTCTGCGCTATCGAGGATGTCAATGTTCCCAATCCTTATTACCATAAGACCACAGATACTGTTGATACTCTTAATTTTGATTTTTACCGGGCAGTGACCAGGGGAACGCTGCTCGGACTGGTGGACCTGGCCCAGGTCATCAGGGCCGGTTATCCTGACACTCCGAAAAATTTTAACCTGAGTGTCGGAACCCAGGCTTCAATTTTCAGTCACCTGAAAGGAGTTTACCTGAGCTGGACCGAGGTGCCCGGAGCGGCCGGTTATAATGTCTACCGCAGCCCGGAGCCCTCCGCCGGTTTTCAGAAAATCAATTCCAGTTTGATCTATGATAACCATTATCTGGATGTTCTGCTGGCGGCTGATTCGGTTTTTTATTATGCGGTAACGGCCGTGGACAGCCTCAACCGGGAGAGCAACTTCAGCCGGGTCTTATCGGTTAACGCCGGGATCAGCCCGGTTAATTCTCTTCGTCACTTTCTGTGGTCACTGTCAGGTTTTTGGTGGAATTGAGGAAGATGAGAGCAGGAAGAGCGACGACCGGACGGGGAAAAAGCCTCGTAACCGGGCTGTTGATTCTTTTTTTTCTCCTGATGCCGGCCGCGGCCGCAGAGATGGAGGCCCGATTGTTTCTGCTCGGCGGTTTTTTTAATTTCCGGCAGGCCGAGTTCAGGCAGATTTACGGGACAATGCCGCTTTTTGACCTGACCTTTGATCTGTATCCCAGAAGCAACCTGGGACTGGAAGCGGGGATTATGAGACTCAGCGGCCGGGGCGAAACCATCACTCTTGAAGGAGAGCCTGTTTTCTATCCTCTTAAATTCTATCGCTGGACTTTTCCGCTTCTTTTGAAATACCGGTTGCGAGCCGGACGTTTTCAGGCCTCAGCCGGAATCGGGCCGGCCCTTTCTGTTTATGAAGAAAGCTGGGTCGGAGTTGATCTGTCGTATCATGGACAGAGAGTCCATTTTCGGGGCCAGCTGGCCGCTGATTTCCGCCTGTCCGGGAAACTCTATCTCCGGGCGGGTTTAGTCTGGGATTCAATTCCGACCGGGGTTCGTTCACTGCTGCTGGAGGGTGGCCAGGTAAAACTCGACGGTCTGAGCCTTAAGGCCGGACTGGGCTACGGCTTCTGAATTTCAGCCCGGCGACTTGAAAATAAACAATTAATCGGGCAAAAACAGCCAGAACAAGGAGGAAAGGCAAATGGAAAAGAATAAAAAAGAAGAAATTAAGAACCCGGAACGACGTCATTTTCTGAAAGTGGGGTTGAGTGGAGCCGCCGGTCTCTGGCTGGGAAGCCGGGCCGGAAAACTTGAGGCCAGACCGGAAATTCCGCCAGGATACGGACCTCTCTTTGCCAGCCAGCCACTGGGAGTGGTGCGGGTCGGATTTGTTGGCGTTGGCGGCATGGGTTCGGTTCATGTTCAGAATTTTCTTAACATCGAGGGTGTGGAAATCAAAGCCATCTGCGACCTCGTGGAAGAAAAGGTGGCCAGGGCCCAGAAATGGGTGGAAGAAGCCGGTTTCCCCAGACCGAAGGGCTATTCCCGCGGTCCCTGGGATTTCAAGCGGATGTGTGCGGAGGAGGACCTGGACCTGGTGTTTACCGCCACTCCCTGGGAATGGCATGTGCCCGTCTGTGTGGAGGCTATGAAAAACGGAAAGCATGCCGCCACCGAAGTTCCGGCCGCGGTGACCCTGGAAGAATGCTGGCAGCTGGTGGAGACGGCCGAAAGATACCGGAAACACTGTCTGATGATGGAAAATTGCTGCTATGACCGGGTGGAGCTGATGAGTCTGAACATGGTCAGGCGGGGTCTCCTGGGCGAGGTTCTGCATGCCGAAGCTGGCTATCTACACGACCTGCGCGATGTAAAATTCAGCAGCCAGGGAGAAGGGCTGTGGCGCCGGCAGCATTCCTGGACCAGGAACGGCAACCTCTATCCCACCCACGGGCTCGGTCCGGTGGCCCAGTGTATGAATATCAACCGGGGCGATGTTTTTGATTACCTGGTTTCCATGAGCTCTCCCTCTCGCGGGTTGCAGCTCTACGCCCGGGAAAAATTCGGTCCCGATTCTCCTCAGGCCGGAGAAAGATTCGCCCTGGGCGATGTCAACACCTCGCTGATCAGAACCAGATTGGGCAGGACCATCATCCTGATTCATGATACCAACCTGCCGCGGCCCTATACCCGGATTCATTTGATTCAGGGAACCAGAGGAATCCTGCAGAAGTGGCCTGACAGAATCTATGTCGAAGGCCGCAGCCCGGCTCACCGCTGGGAAGATATTGAGACCTATGCCGGTGAGTTTGAACATCCTCTCTGGAAAAAATTAAGCCAGAAGGGCGAAGGCCGCGGCCACGGCGGAATGGATTTTATCGAGGATTACCGCCTGGTGCAGTGTCTTCGAGCCGGGGCGCCCACCGACATGAACGTTTACGATGCGGCTGCCTGGAGTGCCGTTTCGGCCCTGAGCGAAAAATCGGTGGCCAGGAAATCAGAACCGGTTAAGTTTCCCGACTTTACCCGCGGCGCCTGGAAGACCACCCCGCCGCTGGGCATCGTCGAAGGCTGATTTGAGTCCGGGCTTTTTCTTGCCGGCTTCTGGACTTAGAGGGGAAGGGGCTTTCCCGGCTGAAGAAATTCCGGGAGAAAAATATTCAGCCAGAACAATCCACATTCCCGGTCCGGGTCTGATTTGCAGCCCTGGCTATCCCGGTCAGCCTTGAAGCCAGTCATCCTGTGGGCCCAGGATTTTTCTTGACCCCAGCTTCCGTTTTAATATAATGAAACCATGAAAACTAAAATCGTATCATCAGTATCGTCATCGCCGGTCGACCTCCGGCTCCGGATTCTTGAGCGATCACGGGAGCTGTTCTTCAAGTATGGTTACAGCCGTCTGAGCATGGACAAACTGGCCGAAGACCTGGGCATAAGCAAGGCTACTCTCTACCGGTATTTTCCGGATAAAGAAGCCCTGCTGCGCGCCGTTATGGCCGAGACCAGGGTCCAGGTGCTCGGACAGCTCCAGGCTATTGTCAGAGATGACCGGCTTCCAGTCAGAGATCGTCTGACTGCCTATCTTGAATTCGTCAGCCGGTTCATGTCCGGACTCAGCCGCGATTTCATCCGGGACCTGAGGCAGAAGCTTCCCGCCCTCTGGGAAGAGCTTGATGCCTTCCGCCAGCAGCAGGTGTTTCCGCTGGTTTCGGGAGTCATTCTGGAAGGAGTGAAGAAAGGGGAGATAAAATCTGACCTGGATGGCCGGCTGTTTCTGGAAATGTTCTGGTACCTGGTGCGGGAATTTATGACTCCCGACTGGATAATAAGTCATGATTATTCTCCATCAGAACTTCTGGAAAGCATCATTGACATTGTTTTTTACGGAATTTTTGTGGAAGAAAAATCGGGGAAAAGGGCCGGGCAGCCGCCTGCTGGAAGAAGGAGGAATAAATGAGCTCCGCTCAACTGAATAAAAAACGGCTGGTTTCTATTCAGATGATCGTACTGGCTCTGTCGGCGGTTATCATCACTCTGACCCCGGGTTGCCGGAAAGCGACTGGGGGTGGGGCAATCAGAGCGACCGGCACAATTGAGAGTCGCACCGCCCGTATCAGCCCCAGGGTCAGCGGCCGGGTGCT
>CAZDZU010000002.1:8428-18955 GCA_964509995.1 uncultured Eubacteriales bacterium
GCTCAGGGTGCTGGTGGAGGAGGGCCAGGGGGTAGAGCCGGGCCAGATTCTGGTGGAACTTGATCATGACTACCTTGACCTCCAGCTCCGGCAGGCGGAAGCAGCCGCGGAATCGGCCAGAGCCCAGCTTGAGCTTTTGAAAAAAGGAGCCAGAAGCGAGGACCTGGCTCAGGCCGAACAGCAGCTCCAGCAGGCCGCGATAAACCTGGAGC
This sequence comes from uncultured Eubacteriales bacterium, assembly GCA_964509995.1. Taxonomy (GTDB): domain Bacteria; phylum Acidobacteriota; class Aminicenantia; order Aminicenantales; family Saccharicenantaceae; genus Saccharicenans. The sequence goes on from CAZDZU010000002.1 coordinate 8,641, forward strand.
AGGCCAGAAAGGACGCCGAGCGATTTCGTAGCCTGTATGAAAAAGGGAGTATTACCCGGAGACAGAAAGAAGAGGCTGAAACCAGACTGGCCCTGGCCGAAGCTCAATACCGTCAGGCCGGGGAAGCCCTGAAAAAACTCAGGACCCTGATCCGTCCGGAGGAGATCGAGGCTGCTGCGGCCAGGCTGCGGCAGGCGGAGGCGGCGGCCGACCTTCTTAAAAAAAATATCGAAGATTCCATCGTCCGCTGTCCGGTTTCGGGGGTGGTGACTGAAAAAGCTGTGGAGCCGGGAGAGCTGGTCAACCCGGGCGCAACTCTGGTTACCATTTCCTGTCTTGACCCGGTCTATCTCCGCGTTTATGTCACGGCGGCTGATCTCGGACGGGTCAGGCTTGGTGGCCCGGCCGAGGTCACCATCGACAGTTTCCCCGGAAAAACCTTCGCCGGCAGGATTACCTATATTTCACCCCAGGCTGAATTCACTCCTAAAAATATCCAGACCAGAGAAGACCGCGTGAAGCTGGTGTTTGCGGTTAAAATTGAGCTGCCAAATCCGGAAGGAGAGCTCAAGCCCGGACTTCCGGCTGAGGCTGTGATCAAAGCAGAATGAGCGGTGGTGTGGATGGCGGTAGCAGTTCTGTCCGTTTCTGACCTTAAAAAATCCTACGGTCCGGTTAAAGCTCTCTCCTCATTTTCCATTTACCTGGAGGCGGGGGAATTCCTTTGCCTGGTCGGACCGGACGGAGCCGGCAAGAGCACGGGCCTCCGATTATTATGTGGACTGGAAAGACCGGATTCAGGAGAGATTGAGCTTTTCGGCCTGAAAATTGCCGGGTTTAATTCTGTCCTGAGGGCCCGGATCGGGTACCTGCCCCAGAATTTCAGCCTGTATGAAGACCTGACGGTTGAGGAAAACCTGGTCTTTTTTGCTGAGCTTTACGGAATTAAAGATTACCGCCCGCGCCTGGCCTCGCTGCTTGAGTTTACCCGTCTTGAACCATTTCGGGACAGGCTGGCTGGCCGGCTTTCGGGAGGAATGAAGCAGAAGCTGTCCCTGTCCTGCACCCTGATTCACAATCCGGATATTCTTCTGCTGGATGAACCGACAACCGGGGTGGACCCGGTCTCCCGTCGGGATTTCTGGCAGATTCTATTTCGCCTGCAGCAGCAGGGGAAGTCAATCCTGATGACCACACCTTACCTTGATGAAGCCGAGCGGGCCAGCAGGGTAGCCTTCATACATCAGGGCCGGATTATAGCCTGCGACCGGCCGGAAAGAATCAAAGCTCGATTCCCGGCCCGGCTGGTGGAAATAGTGTCGCCGCAGTCCCGCCGGCTGCAGCAGGAAATCAGGCGCTGGCCCGGGCTGTGGGAGGTTCAACTTTTCGGCGACCGCCTGCACCTGGTGATGCCAGAAGGATTCACGCTCCGGAGCCTGGAGGAGAGGCTGTCCGGGCTCGATTGTGAAATCCTCAGCCTGGCCGAGATTTCTCCTTCTCTGGAGAACGTTTTTATTTTTCTGATGAGCAAAGAAAAGAAGGCCCCCGAATGAAAACAGCAGTGGAAGTAGACCGGCTGACCAAGAGATTCGGCAGCTTCACCGCCGTTGACGGCATTTCCTTTGCCGTTAACTCCGGAACCATTTTCGGGTTTCTCGGAGCCAACGGAGCCGGAAAGTCAACCACCATTCGCCTGCTCTGCGGCCTGCTCCGACCATCCTCAGGTAAAGCCAGGGTGGCCGGCTTTGACATCGACAAAGAATCTTATCGGGTTAAACAGGTCATCGGTTATATGTCCCAGAAGTTCTCTCTTTATCCGGACCTGACGGTGGTTGAAAACCTGGAATTTTTCGGACGGGTTTATGGACTCAATAACAGGCAACTGGACTCTAGCCTAAGCAGGTTAAGGAAGGCCACCGGGCTCGAAGGAATGGATAGGGTCCTGACCTCCGAGCTGCCAGCTGGCTGGCGTCAGCGCCTGGCTCTGAGCTGCGCCCTGCTTCATGACCCGGAGGTAATTTTTCTGGATGAACCGACCGGTGGGGTGGACCCCCTGGCCAGGAGGCAATTCTGGGACCTGATTTATGAACAGACAGAGCAGGGAAGAACCGTTTTCGTCACCACTCATTACCTGGATGAAGCCGAGTACTGTCATGAGCTGAGGATAATTCATGCCGGAAGAATCATTGCCGCCGGCAGCCCTGGAGAAATAAAAAAGAAATACTTTCCGGAAAATCTCCTGGAGTTAACCTGTTCCCGGCCCCTTGAAATCTATGAATGGCTCAGAAGCCAACCCGAAGTCAGGCAGGTTTCCCTGTTCGGGCTCAGATTGCACCTTCTGGTTGAATCGGGGGAGGAAGCCTCTCTGCGGCGGAAGCTCGTTCAACACCTGCCGGGCGATTTTGACTTGAGGCCGATTGTGCCCAGTCTGGAAGATGTCTTCATCCGGCGTCTGAAAGAAGAAGCCACAGAAAAAGGAAAATGAGATGAACCCGGCCCGACTGAAACCGGTTATCAGGAAGGAATTCATCCAGATCCGGCGCGACCCGATCAGTCTGACCCTCCTTCTTTTTCTTCCGGCTTTTATCCTGATTATGTTCGGCTATGCTCTGAACTTTGATGTCAAACATCTGAGCCTGGCTGTGGCCGATTTTGACCGGAGCCAGGCCAGCCGGGAACTGGTCAGCAAGATTATCTCCGGAGAATACTTTGACCTCAACTACCAGCTCGAGTCCATTTCTGAGATCGACCCGCTCTTCGACTCCGAAAGGATAAAGCTGGCCGTGGTCATTCCCCGGAATTTTGCCCGTGACCTGGCCCGGGGTCAGAGTCCCCAGGTTCAGGTCCTGGTCGACGGGACCAATTCCACCGCCGCCCTCACCGGACTCAGCTATCTGAGCAATATTCTACTTCAGTATTCAACCCGGATGAACCTGGAGCTCCTGGATAGAAGCCGATTGGGAAAAGTTGTCTGGCCGGTCGAGAGCCGGGTTCGGGTCTGGTACAACCCGGAGCTTAAAAGCTCCAGATTTCTGGTTCCCGGGCTGATGGCCTTTGTTCTGATGATAATCATTGTTCTGGCGACAGCGCTGTCCATAGTCAGGGAAAAGGAGAGGGGAACCATGAATCAGCTTCTGCTGTCGCCGCTTGAGCCGGCGGAGATGATTGTCGGCAAAATTATTCCCTATCTGCTGCTGTCGCTGGCCGGGGCCCATCTGCTGCTGCTGGCTGGCTGGGGCCTGTTTGGAATTGCGGTCAGAGGCAGCTACCCGCTTCTGGTTCTGGTAATGGTGCTCTTTCTGTTCTGCGGCCTCAGCCAGGGAATCCTGGTGTCCACGGTGGCCGAATCCCAGCAGGTAGCTTTTCTGCTGGCCGGTCTGACCACCCTTCTTCCAACCTTCATTCTTTCGGGTTTTGTCTTTCCCATCAGGAACATGCCGCTGCCGGTACAGGCGATAACCTACATCATCCCGGCTCGCTATTTTCTGGTTTGCCTGCGGGCCATCATCCTGAAGGGTGCCGGCATTAAGGCTTATTATCGTGAAATAATTTTCCTGGTCATTTACGGCCTGGCCATGACCGGCCTCAGCCTGGCCAGATTGAAAAAGAGTCTCGTCCGATGAAAAGACTTCTGGCCTTTATCAGGAAGGAATTAATCCAGGTCCGGCGGGACCGGCGCATGCTGCCGATTGTCATCATTGCCCCCATTTTTCAGCTTCTGATTCTGGGCTACGCGGTCAGCCTTGATGTCAGGGATATTCCGGTGGTGGTGGTCGACCATGACCATTCTGCCAGCAGTCTGGAGTTTCTCCGGGCGGTTTTTAATTCGGGGTATTTTCTGGAGGCCGGCCGGGAAGAACGGGCTGAAAAAGTCGACGACTACCTGGATAGCGGCCGGGCAGCAGTGGCTCTTATAATTCCGCCGGGATTTGAACGTGACCTGCTGGCCGGAAGCGAAGCCTCCTTTCAGGGGCTGGTAGACGGCACCGAGAGCCAGACCGCTACCATCGGCTTGAATTATCTGGAGATGATTGCCCGTAATTTCAATCAGAGAATCATCCTGCAGGCCCTGGAGAGGATGGGGACCGGAGCCAGACCGGTGGTTATCCAGCCCGAGGTCCGCGTCTTTTTTAATCCGGCTCTTCTCAGCCGCAATTTCCTGCTGCCCGGAGTTTTCGGTTTGCTGCTGATGGTGATGACGGTCATCCTGACGGCCATGGCGGTGGTCAAAGAGTATGACCGGGGAACTATGGAGCAACTTATCGTCACTCCGCTGCGGCCGCTGGACATAATCCTGGGCAAGCTGCTGCCCTTTTTTATCATCGGGACGGTGGACATTTTTCTCATTCTGGCGGTGACGCGTTTCTGGTTCAAACTGCCGTTGCAGGGAAGTTTTCTGCTTCTTCTTGGATTGAGCTTCATTTACATGCTCAGCACCCTGGGAATAGGTCTATTTATTTCCACCATAACCCGAACCCCGCAACAGGCCATGCTGACTTCATTTTTCTTTATGATCCCGATGATGCTGCTGTCCGGCTTCGTCTTTCCGATTGAAAACATGCCGAGCCTGTTTCAGTGGCTGACTCTTGTCATTCCGCTCCGTTATTATCTGCTTGTCCTGAGGGGGATTTTTTTGAAGGGTGTGGGGCTGGCCGCTCTTTACGATGAGGGTCTGTCCCTTCTGCTTCTGGCTGTAGTCATAAATTCTCTGAGTCTCAGCCGCTTCCGCCGCCGCCTGGATTAAATATCCGTTTCCGTTCCCGGGAGAGGGGTGAATTTCTAACTGGCCTGTTTTTCTTTTTTACCTTATATGATCAGCATGCAGTCGCCGTAAGAGAAGAACCGGTAGTGCTCTCTGACCGCTTCCCGGTAGGCAGCCATGACCAGCTCATAGCCGGCCAGGGAGCAGACGAGAATCAGCAGGGTGGAGCGCGGGAGATGGAAATTGGTAAGCAACCGGTCGACCACCCGGAATTTATAGCCGGGGTATATAAATAGACTGGTTCTCTGTTCTCCCGGTTGCAGGCCATCTTCCTTCCAGGCGCTTTCCAGAGTTCTGACCACGGTTGTGCCAACGGCCGTTATCCGCCGGCCCTCTTTCTTTGCCCGGTTGATAGCTTCGGCGGTTTCCTGACTGATATAGAAAGATTCTTCCAGCATCCGGTGGTCGGTGATTTTTTCCACCCGCACCGGCTGGAAGGTGGCCAGTCCCACATTCAGGGTAACATACAGGAGATCAACGCCCTTCTGCTTCAATTCGGTCAGAGTGCCGGCGGTGAAATGCAACCCGGCCGTCGGAGCGGCGATGGAACCGTCCCTGGCCGCATAGACAGTCTGGTATCTCTCGGCGTCAATTTTTTTGAACCTGGGGTCGCCCTTTTTGCGCTTTATGTAAGGGGGGAGCGGAGCTACCCCGATTTCTTTGAGCCGGGCCAGCACCCCGGTGGTGTTGAATTCCAGCAGACGCTGTCCCAGGGGCCCGCGGCCGGCGACTCTGGCTTCCAGGTTCCGATCAAAAATCAGGCGGTCACCTTCTTTAACCTTTCTGGCCGGCCGGCAGAGGACTTCCCAGAGGCCGGGCTTCTGTTCTTTGATAAAAAGAAATTCTATGCTCTTTCCTTCTTCACCCGGCCTGGCCGCCCAGGCTCTGGCTGGAATCACCCGGGAGTTGTTTAGCACCAGGAGGTCTCCGCTCTGAAAAAAAGAACTAATGTCCCTGAATTGCCGGTGCTCTATCTTCTTCAGGCTGCGGCTCAGAACCATCATCCTGGAATCGTCTCGGTTGGGGAGCGGTTGCTGGGCGATGAGCTCCGATGGCAGCTCATAATCGTAATCCTGGAGCAGGATTTTTTCAGTCATCTGAGGCTTTTCAGAACAGCTTCTTCTGGCCGGCCGGGGGCTTGAAGCCGAGGTGCTCGTAAGCCCGGGCCGTCAGCTTGCGGCCGCGCAGAGTTCTTTCCAGAAAACCCAGCCGCATGAGATAAGGTTCGTAGATGGATTCAATGGTGTCTTTATCTTCGTCAATGGCGGCCGCTATGGTGTTGATGCCGACCGGTCCACCCCCGAAATTTTCCATGATGGTCATCAGAATCTTGCGGTCGACTTCATCCAGCCCCAGGACATCGACTTCCATCTGGTCCAGCGCCCGGCGGGCAATCCGGCAGTCAATCTGGCCGTCGCCCTTGACCTCGGCGAAATCCCGGACCCGGCGCAGCAGCCGATTGGCGATTCGCGGCGTTCCCCGGGCCCTCCTGGCGATTTCCTCGGCCCCGCTCTCCTCGACCTTGACCCCGAGGATACTGGCCGAGCGCTGGATGATTTTTTTCAGGTCTTCCACCTGATAATAATCAAGCCGGTGCACTATTCCAAACCGGCTGCGCAGGGGGGCAGTGATCCGGCCAGCCCGGGTGGTGGCTCCGACCAGGGTGAACTTCTTGATTCTCAGTTTGTGGCTCCTGGCTCCCGGTCCCTGGCCGATGATCACGTCCAGGCTGAAATCTTCCATGGCCGAGTATAGGATTTCTTCGAGCGAAGGATGCAGACGGTGAATTTCGTCAATGAACAGGACTTCCTTATCCTGAAGGCTGGTCAGGATGGCCGACAGGTCGCCGGCTTTTTCTATGACCGGCCCGGCGGTGGGTTTAATACCCACGCCCAGCTCTCTGGAAATCAGGTAGGCCAGGCTGGTCTTACCCAGGCCCGGGGGACCGTAAAGCAGCACATGGTCCAGGTGCTCGCCCCTTTTCCGGGCGGCCTGGATGAAAATTTTCAAGTTGTTTTTTATGTTTTCCTGGCCGATGAAATCCTCAAACTTCTGCGGGCGGAGGCTATCTTCAAACAGGATATCTTCCCGGGTTTTAACCGGAGTCAGGATAGCCGGCATTTTCTATCTCTATTCCTTTCCAGCCTATTCTAACCCATTAAATCAAATTCTGGACATTCTTTTTAAGCATTCCCGGAGAAGGAGGTCAAATCCGGCCTGGGCTCCCAGAGAACCCAGGGTCAGGTCCACCACCTGTTCCGATTCCTTACGCCGAAAGCCGAGATTGACCAGAGCCGAGATCAGGTCTTCTCTTTCTTTTGATTCTTTACGGGACAGAACTTTTTCTTTCTTCTCGATTTTATCAGCCAGCTCCATGATCACCCGCAGGGCAGTCTTTTTCCCTATGCCCGGGATCATGGATAGCCTGGTAACGTTGGTTTCACGGACGGCCTCTTCCAGTTCCTTCGGTTCTATGCCGGAGAGGATGTTAATGGCCATCTTGGGTCCGATTCCAGATATGGCGATGAGCTTCAGGAAGATACTTTTTTCTTCGGGAGTCAGAAAGCCAAAAAGCTGAAGAGAGTCGTCGGTGAGATGGGTATAAACCTGGAGTTCAACTTCGGCTCCGGCTTCGCCCAGCCTGAAATAGGTGGACAGCGGAATGAGCAGGGCATAACCCACCCCGCCGGTCACCACCACCACTTCACCCGGTTTTTTCTGCACAATCTTACCTTTTAGATAGGCAATCATGTCTTCTCTTCTTTTTGATTTTCCTCCAGCCTTAGTTCCAGCCGGCGGTTGTTCAGATGGCAGATGGCCGCGGCCAGGGCATCGGAGGCGTCGAGGGGCATACGGTCATCCTCCAGATTTAGCAGAATTTTAACCATCCGCTGTACCTGGTCTTTCTCGGCCTGTCCGTAACCGGTCACCGCCTTTTTTATTTCCAGGGCTGAATATTCGTAGAGCCGGCAGTTCGTAGAAGCCAGGGCCACCAGCACTGCCCCCCGAACCTGTCCCAGAGAAATGGCCGTCCTGACGTTGCGTGCATAGAAGGGATTTTCGATGGCTACCTCATCCGGCTTGAACCGGGTGATGATTTTTTCCAGCTCGGTCCGGATTTCATTCAGACGGTGATGAAACTCGGCCCGGCGTTCGGATTTGATGATTCCATATACTACAGCCTGAAATCGGTCCCCTTCACTTTCAACGATACCGAAGCCCGTCGACTGGAGGCTGGGGTCTAAACCGAGCACCCTCATTTAGCGGGCCATTCCATCAGTTGGCGGCGGAATACTTGGCTATTTCTTCTTCGTCAATGTCAAAGTTGGCTGAAACCGTTTGAACGTCATCATGGTCTTCGAGTTCTTCGACCAGCTTCAGGCACTGTTCGGCCTGTTTGCCCTCCAGCTTGACGTAATTCTGCGGGAGATAACCGACGTTGGAGTCCGAGATTTCAATGTTATTCTGCTTCAGGGCTTCCAGGACTGTCTCGTAATTCTCAGGAGTGGTGATGATTTCAAAGTTGCTGTCGTCGTCCTTGACGTCATCGGCTCCGGCGTTCAGGGCAATCTCCAGGAGCTTTTCTTCGTCCACCCTGGATTTTTCGACGTCTATATAACCCTGCCTCTTGAACATCCAGGCCACACAGCCCGATTCTCCCATGCGGCCCCCGAACTTGGAGAAGATATGCCTTAATTCAGCTACCGTCCGGTTTTTATTGTCGGTCAGGGCCGTCAGGTAAATGGCCACTCCGCCCGGTCCGTAACCTTCATAGACAACTTCTTCGTAGGCGGCACCCTCTAATTGACCGGTGCCCTTCATGATTGCTCTTTTAATATTGTCAGAAGGCATATTTACGGCTTTGGCATCGGCTATGGCCTTCCGCAAGCGGGGGTTCTTTTCGGGGTCTCCGCCGCCGGCCCTGGCGGCCACGCTTATTTCCCGGATCAGCTTGGTGAACATCTTGCCTCTCTTGGCGTCCACGGCTGCTTTCTTATGCTTGATAGAATGCCATTTTGAATGTCCAGACATGGCTTTCTCCTTATCTTGAGTGCTAAAAAATTTTAGCATACTTAATCCCGGGACGCAAACCGCTTATTCTCCTTCATAACCTGTCTCCTGAGAGGCGGCTTCCGGGCAAGAATAGGCTAATCCCCGGGGGCGAATAATGGTAACAATTATCGGGCGGGAAGTAAAATATTAACAGGGCTATTGCTTTGTGCTCTGCCTGTTCATATAATCTAATGGCTTGATAAGAACAGGGTGACCTGAGAGATGTCCGGTTCGACTCGAAATCGACTGACTCTGACCTTCGCCAGCCCAGAACTGGAGAAGAAGTTTCTGGAGTCATACCACCAGCGGTTGGTGGCCCGTTTCCGCTGGGCCATGATTCTGGGCGTATTCTTGTATTCAATTTTTGCCATCCTGGATTCAGTGATTGTGGGCAAGATCTGGCCACAAATCTGGTTGATCAGATTTGCCATCGTCGATCCGGTGATCATCATCTGTCTGGTGCTGTCTTTTAAAAAAAGATTATTAATCCGTTATTATCAGGAAATTGCTTCTCTGCTCGTCCTGGTTGCCGGGGGGGGCATTCTGGCCATGCTGGCCCTGATACCGGCCCCCGCCCTCTATCTGTATGTCCAGGGTTTGATGCTGGTAGTGATTTATAATTTTACCTTTCTGGGCCTGAGATTCGTCAGGGCTTCTATAAACGGGTTGTTCATTATAGCAATTTTTGAAACGGTCAGCCTGTGGATTAACCCGCTTCCCCGGGCGGTGTTCATCAACAATAATTTTTTCCTGATTTCAGCCAACGTGATCGGAATGGCCGTGGCCTACTATCTGGAAAAATTAAACCGGGATAATTTCCTCCACGGAATTTCACTCAGAAAGCTGGCTGAGAAGGATAGCCTGACCGGGCTCCTGAACCGCGGATTCTTTATGGAGGAAGTAAAACGTTATCTGGACGGAAGGGAAAGCGAGAACGGGTGCTCGGTTTTCTGCATCCTGGACCTCGATCGCTTCAAGGAAATTAATGACACCCTCGGCCACCTGGTTGGCGATGAAATCCTGATGAACCTGGGGCAGGTCATAGCCAGAAAGATGCGGTCTTCTGACCTTATCGGCCGCCTGGGTGGAGATGAGCTCGGGTTCTTCTTTCCCGAGGTAAAAAGCGAGACCGACATTCTCAATATTTTTATGAAGCTGAAGAGTGAGTTTCAGACAATCAGCCAGGGCGTAGAGTGGCCGGTTACTTTTTCTCTCGGCTGCATCATATTCGGCTCCGGGCTGAAAGACCTCTTTCAGTGCTACGCCCGGGCAGACCGGGCCCTTTTAAGGGCCAAGCAAAAGCGAGATTTTCTGGTCATGGTTGATTCCGCGGAAAAAACAGTCCTGGAAAGCAGGCTCTGAATTAAGTCAGGACCGGAAGGGGGGCGGGCAGGAGACCCGACCACCTGACACTCTCTGAGAGGTCAGTCCTGGTATCAGATGGCAGCCCGCAAGAAGAATTCTGTTGACTGACATGATTGAGTCGGTTAATTTATTCAG
>CAZDZU010000003.1:0-11776 GCA_964509995.1 uncultured Eubacteriales bacterium
GGTGGAAGAGCTTAAAGTGAGGGACAGGGTCATAATCGCCACCAAGATAAACATCTTCCCCCAGCAGCGCAGTGCCCCGGCTGAGGAAATAAAGGACCTGCATCGAAAGCGGATCGAAGAAAGTCTGCGCCGCCTGAAGACCGAATACGTGGATATTCTCTATTCGCACGACGTCTCCGACCCGGCCTGGATCAGAAATCCGGCTGTGATTGATTCCCTGCTCGAAATTAAAGAGCAGAAGAAAGCCCGGTTCATAGGCTTCAGCACTCACCAGAATATGAATGAGGTGATCAAGACTGCAATCGAGATGAAGGTCTACGATGTCGTTCTGACCACCCTGAATTATTCTCTCTATGATTATGCCGAATATCTGGAAACTCTGAAAAAGGCCGCTTCTGTTGGAATAGGTCTGGTGGCTATGAAGACCCAGTGCCAGCAGGCCTGGTACAGAGAATCGGTTCCGGCCGAAATGCGGCGTTTTTATGAAGGGCCTATAATCCACAGGGCGCTTCTAAAATGGGCTCTCCATCATGAATTCATAACGACGGCCGTTCCCGGATTCACCACTTTTGAGCAACTTTATGCTGATATCCCGGTGGCCAGCAATCTGGAATACACCGGGGAGGAAAAGAAGTTTCTTGAGGACCGTCAGGTTAAACTTCAGATGGCAGCTGTCTGCCGGGCCTGCGGTCAGTGCCAGCCGACCTGCCCGAAGGGGGTGGATATTCCCGCTGTCATCCGGGCTCACATGTATGCGGCCAGCTACGGCAATTTCTACCAGGCAAGGGAAACGCTGGACGGACTGGAAGCGGGACGGTCGATAAAGGCCTGTGCTGATTGCTCCGGCTGCCAGGCTCGCTGTGTCAGGGGAGTGAACATAGCCCGCCGCCTTGATGAGCTGAAAACTCTGCTGGCCTGAAGAGTGGCCGCTATTTGTTCTGACCCTGACCTCCAAGGCGGGACGGGAACTGGGCCAGAAGGAAAGCCTGGAAGCTGATCCGGGTTTATCCGGATATTCTGTTTAAATTACTGGCAAGTTCGAGCGACTTAAAATATGGATCGGGCAGAAGAGTAAAGAGAAGAGATTTCAGATAAAGCGGGAATGAGAGGATAAAGAAAGCAGAACGCAGTCAAAAAAGAGGAGAAAAATGCGGACAGCAAAAGTCAGCCTGAAAATAAAGACCTGTCCTTCGGGAATGCTCATTTTTGGCCTGGCCATTGTTCTGATTGCTCTCTCCTGCAGTCAGGTCAGCAGCCAGCAGCGGGGCAAAGAGTTCCTTCAAAAAGAGAGAACTTCTGTCCAGCCACCCAGAGTGACGAAAATTATCATGGGTTATTACCCGGGCTGGAAAAAGTCTGAATTCAGCCACAGCCTGATAGATTTTGCCAGCCTGACCCATCTGGCCCACGCTTTCACCAGACCCGACAGTGAGGGGAACCTGGTCATCGACCAGAATTACCTTTACCCCGAGCTGGTATCCGCTGCCCACAGCTATTCGGTGAAAGTGATCATGAGTATTGGCGGCTGGGGCAATTGCCAGGGCTTCCCGCCCACCGCCGCCTCCCCGGAGAAGCGCAGTCGCTTTATCGGTCAGATTGTGGATTTCTGCCGGGAGAATAATTATGACGGAGTGGACCTTGACTGGGAGTTTGTCTCCGGAGAGCAGGAAAAGCAAAACTTCTCCGACCTGGTCCGGGAACTTTCCACTGCTCTGAGGGCCATGGACCCGCCCCGTCTGCTGACCATGGCCGCGCCGGCCGGGGCTTACTGGGGAAGGTGGATTGATTATGAACAGCTGCATCCCTATTTCGATTATATCGCCATGATGACCTACGATTACCATGGTCCATGGACTGACCATTCGGGTCATAACTCTCCCCTGTATACCTGTCAGAACGATCCCTGCGGTTCCCTGGATGACAGCTTCAGCTATGCGGTCATAAGAGAAATACCCCCTGATAAGCTGCTGCTGGGGATTCCGTTCTATGGCCGATCCTTTAATACCGGCCGGCTGTACACTCCTGCGACCCAGAGCCAGTACTATACTTATACCGATATCCAGAAGCTTCTGGCCTCCGGCTGGAAATACAACTGGGATTTTTGCAGTCAAGTGCCGTTTCTGCTCAGCCCTTCCAGGACCACCCTGCTGTCGTTTGACGACATCCGCTCGGTCTTCCGGAAGTGTCGTTATGTGCAGGATAAGGGTCTGGCCGGGGTGATAATCTGGGAAATAACCGCTGACCGTAATAATGGTCGTCCGGAGTTGCTGCAGACGATTGCCAGAACTTTCCGCGCCGGTCAGAAATAATTCAAGGTTTCAAAACTTTTTATGGTGACCCGGGTCGGGGAGGTCCCGTGAGGATAGTCTACCGGGGTTCTGGATGATGATCTGGAGCATATTTGACAGTCTGCCGATGGGGTTAAATGGGCTGAAAAGAAAATTTCATAGCAGCCGGCAAAGGTTGAATCAGGCACCAAAATCATTCGAGAATTATCGGCCGCCATTTTCCCGGCTAATTTTTTTCTGAACGTTCCGATGACGGAAAAAACAAAATAAGAGATGAAAAAATTTTGCCAATCGCTAATAATCTTGATGGAGAAAGAGATAGAGAGGGTTACCATGGAAAAGAAAAGGGCTTTCTCTTTAATTTCAATTTTTCTTCTCTTCTTGACCTTATTATTTATCCCGGATTTTGACGGGCCGGCCTGGGCCCGGGCTCAGGATCCCGGTCAGGATAAGCACCATGGATTTTTACCGGTTTCAGTCTGGTATACCGGAGGCACAGTCCGGGCTCCGATGATAGAACCGGTCGGCACCAGGTCGGCGACTGAGTGGAAAACCGACCTGGAACAGATTAAAAAGCTGGGTTTTAACACCGTCCGTTGCTGGCTGGAATGGGCTTATAACGAAAAGCAAGAAGGAAAGTATGATTTCTCCAGCCTGCAGCTTCTGACCGACCTGGCGGCCGAGGTCGGGTTGAAGGTCATCTGTCAGGTTTACATAGATTCGGCGCCGGAGTGGGTGGGCAAGAAGTATCCCGGGTCAGCCTTTGTTGCCTCCAACGACCTCAGGGTTCATTCCCAGTCATCGCCGGGATTCTGTTTTGACCATCCCGAAGTTCAGGAAAGAATCCTGAATTTCTTCAGTGAGGCTGCCCGGGCAGTTAAAGGGAAGCCCGCCTTCTACGGCTGGGACCTGTGGAGCGAGCCCCATATCATCAACTGGTCTGAAGTCTATCACCTGGGCGACCTGAGATACCTCCAGTTCTGCTACTGTCCGTCGAGCCAGGCCCGGTTCAGGGAATGGCTGCGGAAAAAATACGGCCCGATTGAAAACGTCAACCAGGCCTGGCATCGAACATATCGCAATTTTGCGGAAGTCGAGCCGCCTCGATTCGGGACCATCCTGACCTACACCGACTATGTTGACTGGCAGGAATATATTTCCGACAAGCTGGCCGAAGACCTGGCCCTCAAGGCCCGGGCTATAAAGAAAATTTTCCCGGAATCAGTGGTTACCAGCCATTCGGCCATACCCGGGCTTTTCAGCCGGCCTTCCTGGGACGGGACTCCAGACGACCGCAAGATGAACGACAGCGTCGATTATTATGGTGTCTCCATATATCCAAAACATGCCGGGGCTATCAGACCCTGGACGCCGTATTTCCGGGCGGCCGGCCTGGATTTTGTCCGCTCGATGAGCTTGAAGAATGCCGGGTTCTATGTGGGCGAACTTCAGGCGGGTTACGGAGTTTTCGGGATGAAAGTAAGTATTCCCGTCACGGAGACCGACCTGCGCGACTGGATGTGGAGCCTGATGGCGTATGGAGCCCGGGCCATTAACATCTATGCTTATTACCCGATGAGCTCCGGCTATGAAGCCGGGGGTTACGGGCTGGTGGAACTTGACGGTAAGATCACTCCGCGAGCTGAGGAAGCGGGCAGGATTGCCAGGACCATCAGCCAGAACATGAATCTTTTTCTGAGGGCCAGACCCCGGCCCTCTAAAATTGCCATTGTCTATAATCCGCTTTCGCACCTGGTCGGCGGGCAGCAGACCTTCACCTCTGAAGGCCAGCCGGTCGGCTACAACAATCTCAGCGAGTCGCTCCAGGGGATACACCGGGCTTTCTTCGAGCGGGGGATAAAAGTGGATTTTATCCACGTCCGCGACCTGAAGGATAAAGCCGCCGATTACCGACTGCTTATCGCCCCCTATCCGGTAATGATTTCGCAGCCTTACGTTCAGGATCTGATCAGTTATGTGGAACAGGGCGGAACCCTGCTGGTCGAGGGCCGGGCTGGCTGGATAGACGAAAAGGGCTTTGCCTTTCCGGTCATCCCGGGCGGCGGGCTGGACAGGGTGCTCGGCTGTCGCGAAGCCCGGCTATTGCCCATCCAGAAAACGGGTCAGATGATAATAAGCCAGCATCATCCGGCCCTGCCCTGGCTCAAGCCCGGAGATTCGCTGGAAACAGTATTTTTTGAAGAGACATTTGCAGTGACCGACAAGAAAGCCCGGGTTCTGGCCACCAGCCCGGACGGTCAGCCAATGCTGGTGCTGGCCCCTTATGGTAAGGGCCAGGCTCTGATAGCGGGTTCCTTTCTTGGCTCGGCCTTTCATCATTTCAGAAATCCGAATAACGGGAAATTTCTGACCGGACTGGCCGACTGGCTCGGGATTAAGGCTGATGAAGAAGTCAAAGCCAGCCCGGAGCCGGCGCTGATAGAATGCCGCTGGCTGGAAGGCCCGGATTACCGGTTGCTTTTTGTCTTCAACCGGGGAGAGGAAAAGTCTTTAATTTCTCTGTCTGCCGACCGGCCCTGGTCCGGAGTAGAACTGCGGAACCTGGAAACAGGAGAAAAGATTTCTTTCAGGGAGGAAAAGAAACGATTGAGCCTTGAGCTGGAACTGGGCCCGCAGGGAGTAAAAGTTCTATTGCTTAAGAAGATTCAGGATAATCAAATAAAGAGCCCGTTGCTGGAAGATAAAGGAGCAAGGTGATTTAATGGCAACAGAAGGTTTTGAAATAATGGCCGAATGATATCGGACGGAGATTTCTGATTACCTGAGCCTTGAAATTAAGGGAAACAGGATAGGGAAATGCGGATAGTGAATAAAACCAGAGCCGGAAAGGCCGGCAATTCAGGAATGCTGGTCGGGGCCATCGATATCGGAGGTACCAAGATCGCCTCGGCCCTGCTCAACCGGTCGGGTCGGATGCTGTTCAGGACCCGGGTCCTGGTGAGGCCGGAAGGCGGGAAGGCGGTTTTGGACCAGTTGATTGACCTTTATTATCAACTGAAGGCCGAAGCGGAGAAGCGTGGCCGGAAGCTCGGGGCGGTTGGCCTGTGCGTTCCAGGAGTGGTTAACCCCTTAACCGGACTGGTCTGGGTTCCCAACATTCCCGGCTGGAAGGATTTTCAGCTCGTGAAGCATCTCAAGAAGAACATAAATTGTCCGACGGCCGCGGTCAGCGACAGAACGGCCTATGTTCTGGGTGAAGCCTGGATGGGTGCTGCCAGGAATAGAAAGAATGTCATTTTTCTGGCGATTGGTACCGGAATAGGGGCGGGAATCATGGCTGAGGGCGTAATCATTCACGGCCAGGCTGACCTGGCCGGGGCGGTCGGCTGGCTGGCTCTAAACCCGGAATTTAAGCCCGGTTATGAGGTCACCGGCTGCTTTGAACAGGAAGCTTCCGGTGGCGCCCTGGCCAGAAAATCCATGGAATTAATTGCTGCTCATCCGGAGCTATTCCCGGCAGTGGGAAAGGAGCCGTTATCGGCGGCCGAAGCCGTATCGGTTGTCTGTGAAGCAGCCAGAAGGGGACAGCCCGAGGCCCTGAAACTGGTTCGGGAGATTCAGGATTACCTGGCAATGGGTGTGGCTAACCTGGTATCCACTTTTAATCCGGAAATGCTGGTCCTGGGCGGAGGGCTGTTTCAGTCTGCGGACTTATTCTTCGAGCCGGTTAAAGAAAAATTCAGCCGCTGGGCTCAACCTCTCTCTGCCCGGAGTGTCGAACTGGTCCTCTCTCGACTTGGTCAGGAAGCAGCACTCTATGGCTGTGCCCGCTCAGCCTGGTTTCTGGTGGACAAAAAGATGGCTGGCGGCCGGAAACTCGATCGACAAATCGGGTAAGGGAGAGGCGGGGCGACTGGCTCGGGGCTTGAAGATAGATCAGCTCTTTAGAGTGCGGAAAGCATTAGAACTGATAAATCAGAAAGCTTAAAGGAGAAAAGTCATGTCAGGTGAAAATTATTTAGAGAGGATTCAAAAAATAATCGGCAAAATCCAGAAGACCCAGCTCAGAAAAATCCAGAAGGCCGGTAAAATCATAGCCGAAGCCATTGCTTCCGGAAACCGGGTCTATCTTTTTGGCAGCGGACATTCAGTCATCCCGGTGATGGATGTTTTTCCCCGTTACGGCAGCTTCGTCGGTTTCTATCCTCTCTATGACCCGAGATTGATGTGGCATAATGTCATCGGGCCGGGTGGAGCCAGGGAGCTGCTGTGGATAGAAAGAAAGGAAGGTTACGCCAGGGTTTTCCTCCAGAGCTATTCCCTTCAGCCGGGCGATGCCATAATTGTCTTTTCCCATGGCGGCCGCAACGCTGCCCCGATTGAGGTGGCTCTGGAGGCCAGGAGCCGCGGCCTGAAAGTAATTACAGTATCCAGTCATCAGAACCTGAAGGTTTCCAGGCCGGCCCATTCTTCCGGCAGGTTTCTGGCCGAGATTGCCGATGTGGCCATAGATAACTGTACTCCGCCGGAAGATTCACTGATCGATGTCGGTAGACCTGAAAAAATCGCCGCCGGCTCAACGGTAGCTGCAGTTTCGGTGGCCATGGCCCTGCTGGCTGAAGCCGGAGCCATTCTGGCCCGGCAGGGGAAACTGCCCCCGACCTTCGTCTCCCCCAATGTTCCTGGAGTGGCGGCCGACCATAACGACCGTGTTTACCAGGCCTTTACCGATTTTTATTACAGCCGGCCCGCTCCGCAAAACCCGGGTGGAAAAAATACTTACCGGCCGAAAGTTAAAAAATCAGCCAGGATAGCAAAGTAGAATTTATTGTCGCCCGGCAGATTTTTGGAATGACAAAAACAGATGATAGTAAAAGGAAATGAAATGGAAAGTGAAAAACACTTAAATCTGCCGACCGAAGGCGATTCCAGACTGGCCCGGAAGCTAACGGCGGCCAGCTCCTCCAGCATCTTTGTCTTTGGCCTTGTGATGGCAATTCTTGGAGCCATCCTGCCCCAGCTCATCGACCGTCTGAATCTGCAGCGCACCCAGGCCGGAAATCTTTTCTTTTTCATGAATCTGGGCATGCTGGCAGCCACCCTTTTCTTCGGGCCGGTGGCCGACCGATTTGGCTTCAAGTTGCTGCTGGCCCTGGGCTCTCTGCTGGTGAGTCTGTCCTTTACCGGGCTGGCCTTTTCTTCCAGTTACGGGCTGGTGATGCTTTCGGTCATTTTTCTGGGGCTGGCTGGCGGGGTCCTCAACGGCGGCAGCAATGCTCTGGTCAACGACCTTCACCCGGAGAGGCGGGCGGCAGCCCTTAATTTCCTCGGGGTCTTTTTTGGTTTCGGAGCCATGCTGGTGCCTCTGATCATAGGCGGTTTCCTGAAACAGCTCGGATTGCGTCCGGTTATTCTGATTGCCGCCGGACTGAGTTTCCTCCCTTTTATTCTTTTTTCTGTTTTCTCTTTTCCTCGGCCGAAGCAGGCTCAGGGCTTTCCGCTGAAGGACGTTAGAAAGATAATAAGTTCAGGCCTGCTCTGGCTGGCAGCCTTCATACTTTTTTTTCAGTCGGGAAATGAATTTTCCGTCGGCGGCTGGCTGAGCAGCTATTTTCAGGAAAGGTTCAACTCCAGCCTGAGCCGGGCGGCACTCGTTCTTTCCGGGTACTGGTTTTTCCTGATTGTCGGGCGTTTTCTCTATCCCGCCTTAAACCGGTTCTGGAAGAGAGAGACTGTGGTTTTAGCCAGCGCCTTTCTGGCTCTGGTTTCAGTGGTCGGCCTGATCCTCAGTAAGTCAGGCTGGCTGGGCGTTGTTTTTGCTCAGTTGATCGGCCTGGGATTTGCGGCCATTTATCCGACCACTCTCGCGGTCATAGGAGAAAAGTTCCCGCGCTTTTCCGGAACGGCTTTTTCTCTGGCTATCGGCACCGGCCTCCTTGGCGGCATGCTTTCGCCCTGGCTGATCGGGCAGGTGAGCCAGAATAGTTCGCTGCGAACTGCCTTGCTGGTGCCAGCCTTAAATCTGACAGTTATTATGATTCTTCAGCTGGCGGTCAGAAAAAAACTGAGGTCTGAGCATGGCAGGGGGCCGGATATTTAAGGGAAGAATGATAATATCCGCAAGGAAAACTGCCTCGAGATTTTGGTATTATAATAATTGCTGAAGGTAAGGCTCTTGACGGATCGGTCTGAGTGGAAGAGGAGGGCTCTCTCCTGAGGCACGTTAAGTTTTAGAAAATTTATTATAAGAGGAGGGGAGGGTTATGAAAAACGCAATCAAAAAAGAAACAATTATCACCCTTTCCGGAATTCTTCTAATCATGGTGCTCTTTTTCTTGCTCCGGGCCGGGGAGGTTACGGAACAGGCGGTGGAACTCATCGTCCGCGGCGACGACATGGGTATGACCCATTCAGCCAACGAAGCCTTCGAGATAGCCTTCAATCAGGGAATTCTTACCGCTGGCGGGATCATTGTGCCGGCGCCCTGGTTTGAGGACGCCGCCAGACGCTGCCGGGAAAACTGGCTATGGTCGGTGGGTGTTCATCTGTGCGTGAATGCCGAATGGAAGGATTACCGCTGGCGGCCGGTGACTCCTTTTAACCTGGTGCCAACCCTGGTCGATGAAGACGGATATTTTTTCCCCACCGCTCAGGCTTTTCTTGCGAGGAACCCGAAGCTGGAAGAACTGGAAAAGGAACTGCAGGCTCAGGTCAACCGGGCTTTAGACCGGGGACTGCGGCTTGATTATCTTGATACCCACATGGACAGTCTGGAGACAAGGGAAGAATTCCGGGCCATAGTGCGGAGAGTAGCTCGAGAGTACCGGCTCCCGATTTCAGGAGAATGCGGGGAAGACCGGGAATTTTTCAATATTTACGATGTGGCCCCGGAGCTGAAAGAGAAGGTGCTGCTGGAAAAGCTTCAAACCGCTAAACCCGGCCTTTATCTGCTGGTGGTTCATCCGGGACTGGATACTCCGGAAGAGAGAGCCATCGTTGACCTGAATCCTGACGGTTTGAAAAATGTTTACAGATACAGGTCGGCCGAAGTCAAAGCCATCACCAGTCCCAGGGTAAAAAAGCTGATAACCAGGCGCAACATAAAACTTCTCAGTTACCGGGACCTGCGGGAGCAGGGAAGAATTAAGTTTGATTGAAAAAATGAGGCGATGGCACCCGCGGCTGGAATTCCCCGCAGTTAGGGGTGAGATTTCTTGAGAGCTGGAAACAGTAAGCCGGCCGAAGTAAAATCGTTAAAACGAGACGAATCATTTGGGGGCAATATTTTTCGCTCCCGGGAAACAAATTAAGTCAGGTCCTATCTGCGGTGTTTGTCCGGCAGCCGTCAATAGATATCCGGATCATGCCTTCCCGCTTGAAGAAAATAAATGGGAACATAAGGATCTGATAAGCCGGGAAACAGGACGGGCGAAAACGGGGTTTGTTAAACTCTAACTTAAATAGTCATAATAATGGTAAAATTTAATCCGGGAGATATGAGTTGAGACAGGAGAAAGAATCCGATGAAAAAACTGGTCATCAAGGGAAATTTAATCCTGCCGGACAGGATAGCGGAAAACGGTATTCTGGTGATTGAAGGCGACCGGATTAAAGAAGTCCGGGAGAACGGCCCGGCCCTGGATTTTATGGCCGCCGAAATCAAAGATTTCCACGATTACAGCGGACAATGGGTCTCGCCCGGTCTGATTGATGTTCATCTTCATGGAGCCCTCGGGTGTGAGGTGATGGAGTCCGGGGTTGAGGGACTGAAAGAAATTGCTGCCCACCAGGCAGCCTGCGGAGTAACAGCCTTTTTCCCGACCACGCTCACCGCGCCGCTGGAAAAGGTCTTGAGCGCGATTCAGGCAGTAAAGGAAGCAGCGGCCCTGGACCTGCCCTCAGAGATTGCCGGTATTCACCTCGAAGGTCCTTATGTCAGTCTGAAAAGGAAAGGGGCGCAGGACCCGAAATATCTGAGAGAGATTGAAGACTCTGACCTCAGGGCGCTGAACAAAGCTCTTGGTTCGCTCAGGACTCTGATCACCATAGCTCCAGAAGTCGGCCAGAATGTTCGTTTTATTCCGGCCATGGTGAAGATGGGCTGGGTGGTCTCGATCGGGCATTCCGAGGCCACCTATGATGAGGCGACGGCGGCCATAGAAGCCGGAGCGAGTCAGGCCACCCATCTTTTCAATGCCTGGAGAGAATTCCATCACCGGGAGCCAGGAGGGCTGGGAGCTGTTTTGGATAGCGACCGGGTGTTTGCCGAGCTTATCGCTGACGGGATTCATGTCCATCCTTCTTTTATCCGGCTGGCTATCTTCCGTAAAGGACCCGAACGGATTTGCCTGATTACCGATTCTCTTAAAGCTGCCGGACTGGCGGACGGTACTTACGACTGGGGAGATATGCAGATCGTGCTCAAAGGAGCTGAGGTCAGGCTGAAGGACTCCGGTGTTCTGGCCGGCTCGGTGCTTCACCTTAATCATGCCATCAGGAATGTTCTTGCCTGGACAGGACTTCCGGTGCCGGATGTTGTCCGGATGGCTTCGCTCACCCCGGCCGAAAGTGTGGGGCTTGGAAATATCATGGGCAGCCTGGAAGCTGGCAAGCTGGCCAGCCTGGCCGTATTCAACTCTGAGTTTGAGACGGTGGCCACCTATCTTAGAGGCAAAAAAGTTTTTTCTGAGAGGGAGGGGAGCGAGAAAAAATGAAAAAATTTAGATTTGCGAAAACAGCTTTTTCCGGATTTCTGTCGGTTGTGGCCGTTTTCCTGTTAATAACCTGGAGCCCGGGATTGGCTCAGGAAAAACGGCCGGTCGAGAAAGAACTCTACCCCGGCCTGGAAGTTAAGTTTCAGCCAGCTCCAGCCAATCTGGGCGGCTTTCCGGATTGTTCATTTACCAGACCCTTTGGTTACCGGATGGAGAAGTTCGGCCGGACTATTGCTTCAGAAAATATCGACAATGATCCTGAAGGCAGTGCCTGTCCGGTTGGCGGTCTGGGAGCGGGAGGATATGAATTGACGATAAGCGGCCACTTCCGTTACTGGTTCCTTAAATCCGGCTGGTATGTGGATGATTACCTGCCGGCCGATGCTTTCCATGTTTATATGAAGAAAGGAAATCAGAAGATAGTCCAGACAATTTCAGCCGGCCGACCGGAAAACGTTCTCCAGAGCTGGAACTGGGGTCTTCCCGCCGGGAGTGGCGATTACTTTGCCCTTTACCCGAAAAGCGGTTTTTCCTTTGAAAAGAAGAAGGACTGGCCGGCCAGCCTGGCGGTGGTTCAATTTTCCCCCGTTATTCCGCATAACTACCGGGAGAGCAGCTATCCGGTAGCGGTCTATAAATGGATAATCAGGAATCCTTCAAAAACTGAGGTCGAGGTTTCACTGATGCTGACCTTGGAGAATATGGTCGGCTGGGAAGCCCGCTGGCCGGGCGGCAAGGTGCCGCCGACCCAGTTTGTCTGGGATAAAAGGAGCCAGGGCAGTTTCAGCGAGTTCATGATGGACGGCCCGAAAA
>CAZDZU010000003.1:11786-18100 GCA_964509995.1 uncultured Eubacteriales bacterium
TATTAAAACCGGCAACTCTCTTGCCGGTACGATGAGTCTGGCTGTTCTGGAAGTCCCGGGCGCCGAGGTCAATTATCTTCTCGATTTTAATCCGACCGGTGATGGCTCGGAGGTTATGGCTCCGTTTTCAGTGAACGGCCGACTGCCGTCAGAAAAAGCCGGGCGGTCAGCCAGTCCAAACCGAACAGCCTCTGCCCTGTCGGTCTCCATAAAATTAAAACCAGGGCAGAAGGTTGAGGTGCCCTTTGTTGTCAGCTGGGATTTTCCATATTATGAATTTGAAAAAGGGGTGAAGTACCGCAAGAAGTACACTGAATTTTTTGGAGATGATGGCCAGCAGGCACTGAAAATCGCTTTTGAAGCGCTCGACAATTACCGGGAATGGGAAAAAGCCATAGACAGCTGGCAGGCTCAGATTCTCAATCAGAAGAGACTCCCGCCCTGGTTCAAACAGCTGCTTTTTAATGAACTCTATATTCTTCCAGAGACCGGAATCTGGGATGCTTCCACGGACCTTTTTACCTATCTGGAAAGCGCCGATTATCTTATGTACGGGACGTTTGATGTTGATTCCTATTGCTGGCAGCTGCTGGAACTCTGGCCGGAGCTGGAATGGCGGAACATAAGGTATTTTGCCCGGACCATAAATTTTCTGGACCCGGCTCATAAAATTTATCAATATAATGTGATCTTTCCGCATGAAGTCCCTCCCGATAAAAAGAGCTATTACTGGAACGTCAACAAGGAACAGGGGATGATTCCCCACGACCTGGGCTCGCCCCGGGTTCGTCCCTGGGTCGTGCTGAATGCTTTTGACTGGCAGAACGGAAATGTCTGGAAAGACCTTAATCCTAAATTTCCGTTAAGGGCTTTAAGGGATTATCTGGCTCTGGGTCGACAGGACTCTGACTATCTGCGTGAAGTTTTTTCAGCTTCGGTTCTGGCCCTCGATACACTGGAGAAAAAGTTCGGTCATCCGGTCTCGCATGTCCCGCAGAATGAAGCCATTCCCGACCAGACCTATGATACCTGGCGGATGAAGGGCACCAGCGCTTACGTCGGCAACCTGTGGCTGGCGGCACTGAAGGCCACCATCAGGCTGGGTGATTTGCTGCTGGAAAACGGCGTCAGCCGGGTTGAAGGGCTGGATGTTGACAAAGTGCAGAAAAAATATAGCGACTGGTTGAGGGCGGGCCGGGAAGATGTCATGAAACTCTGGAACCAGGAAAAAGGCTATTTTCACATTGACAGCCAGACTGACGACATCATGACCGACCAGTTATTTGGTTTATGGTATGCCAGCCTGCTCGGTCTGGAAGATAAAGACCCTGTGGTCAGCCGGGAGCTGGTCACCAGGGCTCTGGCCACCATCTTCGGCAACAATGTAGCCGGCTTCGGGGACGGTCTGATGGGGGCGGTCAACGGCCGGACAGCTTCCGGCCGGCAGCTTCTCAGCCAGCAGGGCGATGAAGTCTGGGTCGGGACAACCTATGCTTTCGCCGCCAACTGTCTGCTTCATGGTCTTAAAAAGGAAGCCTGGCAGACGACTTATGGAATTTACCGGATGGTCTGGAGTCCGGAAGGTCAGGGCTATTTCTTTAAGACTCCAGAAGCCTATCTGAATCCGGAAGAAAAAATCTGGAATAATCCTGGACAGAAGTATGGCGACAGACTTTTCCGGGCGATGAAGTACATGAGGCCGGGGGCGGTCTGGGCTGTTTATCGGGCCTGGCTTCAGACTGAGAAATAACTGGCAGACCGAGGAAGATGAACTCCGGCTCGGAGAAAAAGGAGCGGGGCAGAAGTAGCCCTGTCAGCCGGATCAATCCTGGAACCAGGATGAGTTCGGTCAGCGTAATATTTTTAAAACGGCTGCTACCTTGGCGAATTCAGGTCGGGGGAATCGTCCTGGAGTGTTTCCCTGGAGCGAAAAAGGAAAGGTACCCAGCCTCAGCGGATAGAGTTTTGAGACTCAGGTCTGCGGCTGGTATAAACCGGACTTTCCGGTCGGTATATAATGAATGTCGGTGAAAGCCTTGATATGATGGGGGCGGTATGAGCAGTAAGAAAAAAGTCAGGGGCAAGGGACCCGCAGTAAGAAATCCGAAATCGCATGCGGGTTTGCTGATCCTTCTGGTCGTGGTCATTCTTCCGGTCGTCATCTGGCTGGTCTTCAGATTCTGGCTTCAGCCGTCCTCTTCGCTCTCCGGTTTCTGGAAAAAGCAGGGGGTGGAAAAGCCGAATGTGCTTCTGATAACTCTGGACACCACCCGGGCCGACCATCTGCCGCTTTATGGTTATAACGGGGTTCAGACTCCGCATCTCAATGAACTCGGAGAAAGGGGAGTGGTCTTTGAACAGTGCGCCACCGCCTCGCCACTTACTCTACCGGCACACTGTTCAATTCTGACCGGTTATTATCCGCCCTATCATGGGGTCAGAGTAAACGGCAATAATGCTCTGTCAGATGCCCAGACCACAGCGGCCGAGATTTTTGCCGCTTCGGGCTATAAAACCGCAGCCTTTATCGCCGCCTTCGTTCTTGATGGCCGCTGGGGATTGAGGCAGGGGTTCGATTACTATGACGACCAGTTCGACCTGAAAAAATACAGGCAGCTTGACCTGGGTACTGTCCAGCGCCCGGGAAATGAGGTGGTTGGTTCGGCCCTCAAATGGCTGGAGGAGAATCAGAGCCAGCCTTTCTTTGTCTGGGTTCATCTTTACGACCCGCATCTGCCCTATGAGCCGCCGGAACCTTATCTTTCACAGTATAGATTTTATCCGCCGGTCAGCCTGTATGATGGCGAAATAGCCTTCATGGATGAGCAGATAGGGCGACTTTTTTCCTGGCTGAAAAGCAGGGGACTGGACCGGCAGACCATTATCGTTCTGGTTGGAGACCACGGCGAGGGACTGGGAGACCACGGGGAACTGGCTCATGGTTATTTTATTTATGACTATGCCATTCATGTTCCGCTGGTCGTGGTCAGCCCGCACCGAAAACTTCAGAGAATCAGGGTTTCTTCTCAGGTGAGTGTGGTTGACCTGCTGCCGACCATGGCTGAGATGGCCGGCCTCAGGGCTCCGGCCACTCAGGGCCGGTCCCTGCTCCGCCTGATGTTTGGAAAAAAGGAGAGGGAAATCGCAGCCTACAGCGAATCTCTGAGCCCGAATCTTCATTATGGCTGGAGCCCGCTTCTGGGTCTGCGGACTTCCGGCTTCAAGTTCATAGACGCCCCCCGGCCCGAGCTATACGACCTTAAGAATGACCCGAAGGAGCTGGAAGACGTTCAGGACAGGTACCCTGAGGTCGGGCTGAGGTTAAAGAGTGAACTTGATAACCTGGTGGAAAAAATAAGCCTGGGGGCACCCGAACCGCAGGCCGCCAACCTGGATTCAGAAACCGTCGAGCGACTGGCAGCTCTGGGCTACATCGGGGCTTCAGTCAGGATGAAGACCAGACCGGGTAAAGAGCTGGCTGACCCGAAAGATAGACTGGAAGTTTATGAACTGATTCAGCAGGCGGGAGACCTTATCAACCACGAGCAGTACGTCCAGGCCGCCGGGAACCTGGAAAGGGCTCTGAGTCTTGAACCCGGCATCCCGCAGGCCAGGTTGTTGCTCTCCACCTGTTACCAGGAGCTGGGACGAAAGCCAGAAGCTAAAAAGCTCCTGGATGAAATCCTGAAAGAAGACCCCAACTCGGTCCAGGCCCTGATCGGGCTGGCGAACATCCTGCTGGAAGAGGGGAGGGCGGATGACGTGATTGCCCTCAGTGAAAAGGCTCTGTCGATCGATAATCGCAACACTCAGGCTTATACTCTCATCGGCGAGGTTTATATGGCCAGAATGGAGCATGAAAAGGCGCGCCCCTATCTGGAAAAAGCGGTTGAAATCCAGCCCAAGATGACCCGCAACGTTCTCAACCTGGCCGTCTGCCTGATCGGACTGAAAGAGTATGGTCGGGCAGAAAAATTGTTGCAGCAGGTGATTCAGGATTATCCAAAATTTCCTTTAACTTATTTTCATCTTGGGCTATTGTATGAAGAGCAGGGAAGAGTTGAAGAGGCCTGCGATGCCTATGCCAGGGAAATTGAGTATTATCCCGACCACTTCAGGGCGCATTTCAACCTGGGGAAGCTTCTGCTCAGACGGGGCGACCTGGATGGTTATCTGGAACACATGGAGAAAGTGATGAACGTGGCTCCGGCCGAACCCGAGGGCTATCTTTTCCTGGCCCGGGGAAGACTTCTCCGCAACGACAATCCGGTTGAAATTCTGGAACTGGTTAAGGCCGGCCTGAGCCGGGCCAGGACTGCGGAACTCAAGGCTCTGGGCTATTTTTTGCTGGCCGATATTTATAACCGGCTGGGGCAGCCGGCCAGGGTGCAGGAAGCCCTGGGGAGGGCCAATCAATACAAAAATCAAAAAGAGGAGTCAGAAAGATGAAAAAAGCAAGATTTGACCGGGCTCAAATTTATAGAATCTCATTTCTGGCAATTCTGGTCCTTGTGTTGCTTTCTCCAGGTCTTAGTCAGTACAGGGAGTACCATCTTTTTGGCCTGGTGGTTGACACCGAATCCAACCCCCTGCCCGGCGTCGATATTTTCCTCCAGGACCTGAACACCAGCCGCAATTACCGGGTGAGAACGGATAAAGGGGGTAAATACGTGCTTTCGGGATTGCCTCACGGCCGGTATCAGGTGACGGTCAAAAAGGACGGCTTTGAGACCAGGAACTTTGAGTGGGATTTTTCACAGCCACAGGAGAGGATGCAGAAGGTAGAAATGGAGACCATCATTCTGGCTTCAACCGAAAAGCTTAAGACTCTAACCACTCTCAAGGAACTGAAGCAGGCAGTGGCCGAGGTCATGGAAATGATCAACCGGAATGACCTGGAAGCAGCTCTGTCCAGGCTTCAGGAGCTGGTGACCAGGTATCCTGATGATTCCAACGTCCATTATCTACTGGGTGTTACTCTCGGTCGCCTGCACCGTTACGAAGAAGCCATTCCCGAGTTGACCAGGGTGACCGAGCTGGCTCCAGAGTTTGCCCCGGCCTATCAGCAGCTCGGCTTCTGCTATCAGAACCTCAAGAATATGGATAAAGCTCTGGAAAATTACAGGAAATCGGCCGAGCTGGACCCGGCCAATGCCGCCAACCTTTACAACCTCGGCCTGATTCTTTTTGAAATTGATAAGGTGGATGAAGCCCTGGGCTATTTTGAGAAAGCTCTGGCCGCCAAGTCTGACGACCTGGATACCCTGGAGATGGTGGCTCGATGTTATGTCAACAAAGGTGATCTCCCCCGGGCGGTCGAATATCTGGAGAAGGCCCGGGCTCTGGCCCAGAGCGAGGAGAAGATAAAGTTCCTGGATAGTTTCATTGCCACCCTTAAAGCCCAGATTAAAAAATGAAAACTTGAACCAGGGATGAAGATGAAAGTTTGAGGCGCCCTGAAACCCACAGGGCTTCAGGCCGGGCGAAAAAATCTTGGCAGCCAAGTTTTTTAAGGATTAAATATAATTAGATTGCGGGAGAAAAATTCACTGGAAAGGAGGTGGGAATGCAGGCTGTCTTCAACAGAGAAAGTGGCTGAGGGTTTCTTCCTGCCTGGGTCTGTTCAGGAGGAAGAGTCGGTCAAAGGAAAAGGAGGGTTAAATGAAAAGAGTATCGATTAAAGAAAAGCTTTTTTCTCTGAGCCTGATCTTATTGCTCCTGGCGCCACTGGCTGTCTCGCAGACAATCGAATACGGCAAGATCACCGGTGTCGTGGCCGACGAAGAGGGAGCTCCTCTACCCGGGGTGACCGTGGAGATTACCGGACCAGCTCTGATGGGCGGGAAGAGAGCCGCAACTACCTCTGCCCGAGGCAGCTATGTTTTCATGAATGTGCCGACCGGCAGATATACGCTTACTGCTTCCCTGCCCGGTTTTAAGACCAGCAAACAGGAAAACATCGTTATCACCGCCGGTTCATCAATAGTGGTCGATGTCAGGCTGGAAATCGGTAAACTGGAAGAAACGGTTACCGTAACCGCAGCCGGACCGGTAGTTGATGCCAAAACTTCTACTGTGGCCACCAATATCAACAGCGAATTGCTGGCCAAACTGCCAACCAGCCGTGATGCCTTCTATGATCTGGCTCTGAGCACCCCTGGCATGGTGTCCCAGGGTAAGGACGGAAGCTGGCTGCCCAGCCCCAACGCCTACGGCGGCGCTTCCAACGAGAATGTCTTTCTGATTAATGGCGTCAATACGACCAACCCCAGGTCGGCGGCCTACGGTTCGCTGGTTAACGTTAATTATAATGC
>CAZDZU010000004.1:0-17174 GCA_964509995.1 uncultured Eubacteriales bacterium
ATTCAGGCTGAATACAAGAGGCTGATGCTGCAGGCCGCGGAACGGGTTATCATCCGCCGCGGTTTCAGGTCGGCCACCATGGATGAGATCGCCCGGGAAGCCAATTTTTCCAAGGCTACCCTCTATAAATACTTTAATAATAAAGGGCAGATTCTTCTGGAAATCATCCTCCAGTATATTGATGAAATAAAAGAGCGGTTGAAGGAAATACAGCAGTCCGACCTGAGCGCTGAAGAAAAACTCAAGCAGATCATCCTGTCCATACTGGATATCCAGACCAGGAAGGAAAACATTTCCCGGCTGTTCATGCAGGATAAAAATCTCCGGGACTTTATCCATCGGATGTTTGCTCCGTCCGGGAAGGAAGATGAACGCGAGTTCCAGCAGGCCCTTAAGATGTTAAAATTGAAACGGGAGGAGATTTTTCAGTCGGGAAGGATGATCATGACCGAAGGCATGAAGCAGGGGAAATTTGTAGCCGCCGAGCCTGAAATTGTCCTCCGCTATGTCTGGGCTTTGATCGAAGGTTTGATCCATATCCGGTACTGGCAGGAAGAGAAAATTTCTCCCCGGGATGAAACCGAAAGGATATTCGGCTTCCTGATGAGAGGCATTGCCGGAAAGTCTTTCCAGAAAGGAGTGACAGAATGAAAGCCGCAAAATACTGGCTGTCCATGCTGATCATTTTTATGGCCCTGGGCTGGCTGAACCTGCCGGCTCAGGATAAGACCAGCAACAAGCTGGAACTGACTCTCGATGATTGTCTCCGGCTGGCCCTGGAGCAAAACCCCTTCTACCTGGCCAGCCTGGAAAAAGAAAGCGAGGCCAGAGCTCAGGTCCACCGGGCGGTGTCCGGGTTCCTGCCAACTCTGAACGCTCAGGGCAGCGACATTCTGGACAAGAAGGTCTTCACCGTGGAAATTCCCCCGATGGTTCCGGGCGGCCAGCCCCAGCGGGTCAAGTTTGATTTCACCAGAACTTATCAGATGAGCCTTAATTTCTCCTTTCCCCTTTTCACGGGCGGACGCCTGACTTCGGCTTATCGTCAGGCCAATTATAATTACCAGGCTACTCAGGAATCGATAAAACAGACTCGCCAGGAAACTATTTTGAACGTTAAACAGGCCTTCTACGGCTATCTCCTGGCTCGCCGCTTCCTGGAGGTGGCCGAGGAATCGGTCGGCCTGGCTGAGAAACACCTGAAAAATGTAAGAAACCTGGCCGAGGTGGGCATGGCCACAAAATTCGACCTGCTCCGGGCTGAGGTCCAGCTGGCCAATCTCCAGCCGCAGTTGATCAGGGCCAGGAACGGCCTGCAGATGTCAGAACTGGCTCTCAAGAACCTCCTGGGTCTGGACCTGAACCAGCCGGTGGAAATTAAAGGCGAGCTTGTCTTTCAGGAGGTTCAGATCAATCCAGAGGAATCAGTGCAGAAAGCCCTGCTCAACCGGCCCGAAATTCAACAGCTCGGATATCAGCGACGGATGGCCGGAGAGATGGTCAAACTGGCCCGGGCAGCCGACCTTCCGACCGTGGCCATAGGCGGACAGATCAATTACTGGTCCAACTATCTCAATTTTAAGAGAAATAACTGGGAAAATTATTACACGATCAGCCTGGCCCTGAACATCCCGATTTTTAACGGCTTTGCCGCTCAGGCTCAGGCAGCTCAGGCCAGAGCCCTCGCCAGGCAGCTCGATTATTCGATGAAGGGATTAACCGAGGCTGTCCGACTTGAGGTGGAACAGGCCATTCTGAATTACCATCAGGCCAGAGAGGCGCTGCTGTCGCAGCAGAAAAACGTGGAACAGGCAGCGGAAGCAGTGCGTCTGGCAGAACTGAACTTTGCCGAAGGCCTGGCCACCACCCTGGATGTAACCACGGCTCAGGTGGCGCTTAGTCAGGCCAGGACCAATTACGCTCAGGCTCAGTATGAGTGCTTGCTGGCTCTGGCTCAGCTGGAGAAAGCCACGGGCGAATCAATAACCGGATATAAAGCCGACAGATAAGAATAAAACCGGCAGTCGGATAGGAGGAAAAAATGTTCTTGAGAGGAAAAATCAAATACGCAGTTTATGGGGTCTTATTTCTTTTGCTGGTTTCCTGCCAGAAACCACTGGCTAACAAGACGGCCGACGATAGCTTGAAACCGGCGTCAGTAAAAATCTACAGGGTGAAAAAGCAGAGAATATCGGAAAAATTAACTTATACGGCTACCCTGGAAGCCTGGAAAAGGCAGGCTATCACTCCCGATATTTCCGGGAAAGTAGCCAGAATATATGTCAATGAAGGGGAAAGGGTCAAGCAGGGACAGCTTCTGGCTGAGCTTGATACCAGGTCCATAAGACTGCAACTGGAACAGGCCGAAGCGGCTCTGGCCATGGCCCGGGCTAACTTTGAGGATGCCAGCCGTAACCTGGAAAGAATGGAAAGGCTCTATAAAGAGAAAGCCGTTTCCGACCAGCAATACGAAAAAGTCCGGCTGGCCTGCGAGGCGGCAAAAGCCCAGAAAGAGCAGGCTGAAGCTGCCCTCAACCTGGCCCGGCATGCCCTGGATGTCTCCATCATGCGGGCTCCTTTCGACGGAGTCATTGCCGCTAAGAATCTGGAGGAAGGAGATGTCATCAACCCGATGATGGGTGGTTTTTCCGCCTCCTCCAGCGTTCTGACCCTGGTCGATTATTCCAGAATCAAAGTCAGGTTTGACGTTTCCCCGCCCGATGCTGTAAGGCTGGCCCGGGGTCAGAAAGTCTACCTGGAGAGTTTTGTTTTGCCCGGACAGCAGTTCGAAGGTCAGGTAACAGTGGTTAACACCAGCGCCGACCCCCAGACCAAAAAATTCCGGGTTGAGGCAGTAATTAACAATCCAGACCTCGTTCTCAAGCCGGGGACTTTCGGCCGGGTAATTCTGGAGGTCAGCACCAGGGAGAATGCCCTGGCCGTGCCGCAGAAAGCCATTCTCGAGAACTCTTATGTCATGGTGGTTGAGGGCAATAAAGCGGCCAGGAGAACTGTTACCACCGGTTTGAAGAATACAGACCTGATTGAGATCACTTCTGGCCTGAACGAAGGCGACCTGGTGATTGTCGAAGGAAACTTCGGGTTGATGGACGGCAGCCCGGTTGAGGTTGAAGGCGAGGTCGCAAGATGAAACTACCTGAATTTTCTGTCAGACGAAAAGTTACCGCTTCGATGATCGCCATGATTCTGGTGGTCATCGGGTTTATTGCTTTTTCCCGTCTGGGACTTGATTTCTTCCCGGACCTGGAATATCCGACGGTTTCAGTCATAACCACCTACCGGAGAGCTTCTTCTGAAGATATAGAAAAGACCATCACCGAACCTCTGGAGCAGGTGGTCAGTTCTGTGAGCGGAGTCAAAAAGGTCACCTCTCAGAGTTCTGAGGGAGTGTCGGTTTTGATGGTGGAGTTTGAGTGGGGTACCAACCTTGATTTTGCGGCCCAGGATATCCGCGACCAGATCGGTCTTTACCGCAATTTTCTTCCCACCAACGCTTCCAATCCCCTGGTGGTCAAGTTCAACCTGTCGCAGTTCCCCGTAGTTTTCTATGGTATCACCGCCAGTTCCGGCTATTCCACTTATGACCTTAAAAAGCTGATCGAGGATGAAGTTAAACCGAGGCTGGAGAGGCTGGACGGAGTGGCCTCGGCTGCGGTTTTTTCCACCGATGAAAGGGAAATCAGGATCGAGGTTGATAAGAACGCTCTTATTTCCTACAACCTCCCTCTGGACCGGGTTCTGATGACCCTGGCCGCTGAAAATGTCAACTCCCCGGCCGGCGATGTGGTCGAACGACATGAAGACCTGATCGTCCGGACTCTGGGAGAATTCCGGAGCGTGGAAGATGTCAGGAATGTGGTGGTTGGGCTTTCCCAGAGGGGAGAACCCATCTATCTGCGGGATATCGCTGAAATTAAGGATACCTTCAAAGAGACCAGGAATGTTGCCCGGGTGCAGGAGCAGAAAGGGGTTTATCTGGTTGTAAACAAACGCTCTGGAGCAAACACTGCCCTGGTTGGCAACGCTGTTAAAAAAGAAATCAGCAAAATTCAGCCCACCCTTCCCGGGAACATAGCCTTTCATATGGCCATGGATCAGGCGGAAATGATCAACATGGTGGCCAGCAGAACATCCAGTAATGCGGTGGTCGGGGCCTTTCTGGCCATCGGGCTGATTTTTCTTTTCCTCAGGAACTGGCGGCCAACGTTAATCATTGCCATTGCCATTCCACTTTCTGTAATCACCACCTTTGTGGCCCTGTATGCAGCCGGCTATACCCTGAATCTGATGACCCTCGGCGGTCTGGCCCTGGGGGTGGGCATGCTGGTGGATAACGCCATTGTGGTTATTGAAAACACCTTCAGACACATAGAAGAGGGCAAGCACGTGGAAGAAGCCGCAGTCATCGGAGCTTCCGAAGTCGGGATGGCGATCACCGCCTCCACTCTGACCACCATCATCGTTTTCCTACCGGTGGTTTTTGCCGGCGGTATAACCGGCAAATTAACCCAGCCTCTGGCCCTGACCATTGTTTTCTCGCTGGTGTCGTCGCTGTTTGTTGCCCTGACCCTGGTGCCGTTGTTTTCCTCGCTGCTCTTTAAGGCCAGAGCGAAAAAAGAGAAGACTGAAGAAGAATGCCTGGTAAAAGAGCCGCATTTTTCGGCGGCCAGAGCTTCCTATCGCAGGCTGCTGACCGCAGCTTTAAGGAAAAGGAAAACCATCCTGACGGCGACCGCTGCGCTGTTCGTGATTTCGCTGGTGATAGTGGCTCTTATTGGAACTGAATTCATGCCCCAGTCCGACCGGAATTTCCTGATGGTCAGGATAAAATTGCCGGTGGGAACGTCGCTCGAAGAAACAAACAGAATTCTGACCCAGGTTGAGAAAATTTTCAGCCAGCAACCCGAGGTCACTCTGGTCTCGGCCCAGGCCGGTTCCCGGGCCGAGGAAGACCCGGCCGACATGGCCAGCGGCATGGGCATCACCGGGACGCATGAAGGATTGCTAATGATCCGACTGGTAAACAGGTCGGAGAGAAAATATTCCGATGCCGAGATTCTGGAAAGAGTGAGAAAAATGCTGCCCCGCCTGGAGAACTTTAAGTTCGAGCAGATCAACATGGAAGCAGCCATGATGGGCGGAGCTGCGGCGCCCGTGGAAATAAAGCTTTTCGGGAAAGACCTGGAAACGCTGAGGGAAATCGGGGACACCGTGGTCAAGAGAATCAGCGATGTGGAAGGTCTGCGCGACCTGACTCATAGCCTGGCCCAGGGAAAACCGGAGTACCAGTTCGCCCTCGACCGGGAAAGGGCAGCCAGACTGGGACTGGCTGTGGCCCAGGTTTCCAGCACAATTCAGACTGCCACCCAGGGAACGGTGGTCAGCCGTTACCGCGACGGTTCAGACGAGGTCAACATCAGAGTCGTCCTGGCCAAACAGTACCGCGACAGCCTGGAGGAAATCAGGAAGACGCCGCTGATGTCTCCGGCCGGGAAAATTATTTACCTGGAACAGATAGCCGACTGGAAGCGCGGGGAAGGCCCAATTCAGATAACCAGAGAAAATCAGATGCGAAAAATCTCGGTCACGGCTAATATCGCCGGTCGGGACCTGGGATCCATTATGAGGGATATTCGAAGCCGCCTGGGCGATTTTGAGAAGCAGTTACCTCCGGGTTATTTCCTGGAGTATGGTGGCTCCTATGAACAGATGATCGACGCTTTTAAGGTTCTGGCCGCGGCTCTGGCCCTGGCTGTCCTTCTGGTTTACATGGTGATGGCCTCCCAGTTTGAAAACTTTCTCCATCCGTTCGTCATCATGTTCACCATTCCTCTGGCCATCATCGGGGTCATTTTCGGCCTGCTGGTATCCGGCAAGCCCGGTAGCCTGCCCGCCCTGATAGGAGTGATAATCCTGGCCGGAATTGCCGTCAATAACGGCATCGTCATGATCGATTATATCAACCAGCTTATAAGAAGAGGGCTGGATAAGAGAGAGGCGATCATCAGAGGGGCTGTTACCAGATTGAGACCGGTTCTGCTGACGGCTCTGACCACCATCCTGGGTATGCTGCCTATGGCCGTGGCCGGAGGCTCGGGAGCTGAATTCCGCTCTCCTATGGCTGTGGCTGTGGTGGGCGGGCTGATCGCCACCACCCTGCTGACCCTGTTCATAATTCCGATCATTTACAGCATTTTCAACCGGGTGTCCTTCAAGGATTACCTGCTAGAGGCCGAGAAACAGGTTTGCGAATAGTCACACCTTCTGAATAAAGGGCAGCTTGCGGGCTGCCCTTTCTGTCTCCACTACCTCCAGAAAAAAAATTCGCTAACCGGAAACAGATTTAAGAACCCAGGCCGAAAACGGTGCCGTTTTTGACTGATTCTGAATCTCCCGGTTAACTACAACCCTCCCTTTTGAATCGGTGAAGATTCCTGCTGCTCTATGCTTCGTTGCTTGGGACCGGAAGCGCCGACCTACTGCCAACCGCTACCTGGTGAGGCGATTTATACCACTCCGGTCCTTCTGCCAGAGCCTTCTCCTGAAGCTATCGGGTGGGTTGTCTTTTCAGGCGCTATTTCAGCCCGAAATACTCGCAAGGACCTCGGTTTGGGTTGCGGGTGACAATGATTGCGGGGAGGTGAAATGGACCAGGTTTCCTCCCGACCTCAGCCTCAACCGATTCCCCGCGGGGAACAGGCCAGGTGTGGCGGGAGAAGAGGTGCCGTGACAGGAGCCGGAGTACAATCTCAGCCATCGCCGGAGAGAAAATTCCATAAAAATAAATTCCTGTTTGCCCGGAAAGAAAAAATTTAATATCCTAAATTAAAAGCCCGTTTAGGAGGCTGGGGTGAGAAGATTATCAGCATTCTGGCTTGTCTTGCTGGCAATAATTATTTGTACCAATTCGGGTCTTGAAGCCGCTCCCAGAAAATTGATCTATCTGGATGCTTCTGTTTTGCCTGAGGGAAGGTTGTCGACCTGGCGCAACCTGGGAAATCTGGGCGGGAGTTTCGTCCCGGTTTTCCGGACGCAGCCGACGGTGGAGATCATCAAGAACCAGAAGGCTGTCAACCTGACAGCCGTGGATGTGCTGCTTCGGTCTACCTTTCCGCCGCCGGCCAGCCTGAACGGCCGGCAGCCGTTTACTCTCCTGGTCAGGGTTTATATTCCTGAACTGGCCCAGAAAGGGACCATCCTGACCTGGTCTCAGCAGCCGGGAGCAGGAGCTATTTTCGGCCTCGGCAAGGGACTGAAAGCGGCTTTTTATCATTCAGACAGGGTAAAACTGGGCTACCGTAAGAGTTATCCCGAACCGGGAATATGGCACCTTCTGGCTTTTGTCTATGACGGTAAGACCATACGGGTGTATGTGGATGGCTGGTTGAAAGCTGAGGCTTCAGCTGTGCTTTCCGTCAAAGCGGATAAATATTTTTATCTCGGGGGGGGGGGATGGCTTCTGGCTGGCCGCTTCCCGTCGATCCCTTCAACGGTTATCTGGGTTCTCTTGAATTGCTGGATTCGGCTTACAGCCAGCTGGAAATCTGGAACCTGGCCGGGAGGAAGGACGCTATCCCTGTATCTCCCGAGGAAGGAGAAGTCATTACCGCTCTGGCAGTTTCTTTGAGATGGGAGAGAGGCGACGAAAAAACCGCTTCTTATGCTGTGTATTTTTCCGGTCAGAAAGATGAAGTGATCAGGGCCAGTAAAAAAGCCCATAAAGGAAATTTTCCGGGCGGGGTTTTCAGCCTTGAAGTCTCAGACCTGAAACCCGGGCAGACCTATTTCTGGCGGGTGGACCAGCTGGATAGAAAAGGAGAGTTGCTTGAGTCCGGAGCGGTCAGACAGTTTTCGGTGGATAATGGGGCCGCCAGGAATCCTACGCCTCACCACCGCCACGGCAGTGTCAGCCGGGAGCTTAATCGTCTGAGCTGGACTCCGGGCCCCTGGGCAACTTCCCAGGATGTTTACTTCAGCCAGGACCTGAAAAAGCTGGAAAAGGCCAAGCCGGTGGTCAGGGATTTAAAGCCCGGGATGAATTTTTTCTTTGTTCCGGAAAAGAATCTGAAGCAGGGCCAGAGTTATTTCTGGCGGGTTGACACCAGAAACGGTTCACTGTCGGATTCAAAGGGTGAGGTCTGGACTTTCCGGGTTCAGGATCCCCCCGATGACGACCTGATAACCTTCCTGGTGGCGGCCGACCTCCATTACGGGGGCTCCATGAACGCCAGAGAAATTAACAGGGAAATGGTCATGGCCATGAACGCGGTTGCGGGAGAGAGCCTGCCGGAAGAAATGGGGCTTAAAGGAAAGGTCAACACTCCCCGTGGAGTGGTGATACTCGGCGATATCGTCG
Organism: uncultured Eubacteriales bacterium; assembly: GCA_964509995.1. GTDB lineage: Bacteria > Acidobacteriota > Aminicenantia > Aminicenantales > Saccharicenantaceae > Saccharicenans. The sequence goes on from CAZDZU010000004.1 coordinate 8,378, forward strand.
ATGATGGCGGGTCTCCCGAAGTTGAGAAGTTCTGGCAGGAGTACGCGGCAGATTTCGGACTGAAGGGAGACCAGCTACTGGCTTATCCGGTCTATGAAGGCTTCGGGGAACAGGATGGCTCTTCGGGTGGCCTGGTCAGGGCCAACCTGAGGAGCCGCAACCGCCTCCGACCAGGCCTGAAGGGCATCTCGGGCGACGGTCAGCATTATTCCTGGGACTGGGGCCGGGTGCATTTTGTCCATCTGAACCTTTATCCAGGAAGCGTAGGAGAAGAATACCTGAATATCTGGCGCCGGAGGGTCAGCGGTGATGCTCGTTATCCCAAGCACAGCCTGGAATTTCTGGCAGAAGATTTGAGAAGAAACGTCGGGAGCAGCGGCCGGCCGGTCGTCCTGTTCCAGCACTATGGTTTTGATTCCTGGAGCGAGGCCTGGTGGACCCAGAAAGAAAGAGCCGCCTTTCTTCAGGTCATCCAGCCTTACAATGTCATAGCCATATTCTGGGGACATTCTCATGTGGCCCAGAGCCTGAGCTGGAATGATATCCGGACCTGGGGCACCGGTGCTTTCAACAATGATCCGGAACCGGGGACCTTTCTTGTGGTTAGCTTAAAGACGGGAAGAAAAACGGGCCAGATGACAGTGGCCGTGAGGAAAATGCGTGACTGGCTTTCGGCGGAAAAAATTAGCTTCCCGATGCAGAAGATTCCCCGGGCCAAATAATCAAGATAGAAAATCCAGGCTTCCTTCTGACCGGACAGCTACCCGCGGGACTCCGTCGTTCCGGCTGATTGCTCTCTATTTCTTGCTTTTATACTTGAGAAAAGCTCCGATGTTGCCGTAATGTTCCAGTCTGTTGGGCGAGCCAACCTGGGTAAGGGGAATATTACGGTTCAGGGCAACTTCGATGGCCTCGTCCACCACATCCGCCACAACTTCAGTTTTAACTTTGCAGGCCGGGCAGCTTTCCTCATTCAGGAATAGCCCGTGGCAGCCAGGGCAGACCCGGCCAGGCTTGGAGAAATTATGAGTGATGAGCAGGTGCCGGACTTCGTATGAATTCAATTTGCGGAGGGTGTCGGCCAGACCGGCCACCGCCAGCCCGCCACGCTCCAGCTCGGCTACAAAGGACTTCACCAGATTGGCCTCTTCTTCCCGCTTAAGCCTGTCTTCCAGGTCCAGGCATTCCTGCAGCACCCGGGAAATTTCCGTCCCCGGCCGGGCCTTAATGCGGCCTTTAAGTTTTTCCTTGACATAAGAATGGAATAGAGGTTCCAGCTGGGGGTAGAACTGATCGTCACAGCCGAGGAGCAACCAGTCAAAATGATTCTGTTTCAGGATGTCAAAAGTTTTTTGAGCTGCTTTCTTGAAGTGCTCCAGCAGCAGGGCATCTATATGGCGTTCGATCCTCTTGGATTCATAACCTTCGAAGCCGCCCTTCCGGACCTTCTTCGGAACTTCGGAGCTCAGACTGTCCAGCAGCCTGATGTCACCCATATGAATTTCATACCAGCAGGCCTCCCGGCGGTTTATCAGAAAGGCACACAGCTTCTTGAATTTTTCCAGTATGGCTGAGAGCGGCCTGGTGTAGAAATCAAAATCCTGGATGAGCCTGTTTCTCGGACCGTGAGGCAATTCCAGCTCCTGCCAGATGTTGCGGGCGGAACAGCAAAAAACGGCCAGCCCGGGCGGTTTCCAGGAATTCAGCCGGTTGGTGCAGAACTGGGCGATTTTTTCCAGGTCATCCAGCAGAGATTTTTTGACTTCCCGGGACATGTCTTTTGCTTCCAGTTGCAGCCTGGCCTGGTTCAAGAGCCCCTTGTAGGCCGCGTTAATGGCTTTGAGAGATTGCTGGCCCTTATCGGTGTCGAGATAGAAACTGGTGGCCTGATAGGGGTGAGTTTTCATCACGGCCAGGGCTTCAGCCTGAGCAGAGCTGGTAAATTTCATATGACCTCCTTTCAGAAATTGTGAATCATAAATAAAGACGGGAAAGAGCAATAAGTAACTGCACGCCTTTAATAGAAGCGATTCGGTTCCGGATATAGGCTCTGATTAAAGCCACTGATTAAAAATTAGGCTTCCCCTCTCGCTTTGTCAAGAAGAATATTTTCAGCCCTTTATTATGACGCTTCTTTTTTTTCTCCGGCAGCTTTGACCAGCGGATGACTGTGGTGTCGGCTATTTTATCATGCATGGTCAGTCCGTGCCGGTCCCACAGGACCTGCCAGAATCCAAGGGAGGCAAACAGCCCTGAACACACATAACCATGGGCCCGCTCAAAGCACTGATACCAGCCCAGTCGTGGTTTCCCCTCCAGGTCGATAACTTTTAATCCGAAGAGTCTTTTGCCCGGGGTCTGTCCGCCGAATCGGAGAAAAAGAACAAAATACAGCATGGTTATCAGATATTCTTTTATAATTTTATAGGCTCCGTCCTCTAATCGTCCCCCGCTCCTTCCGGTCAACCCCTTCCTGATCTCTTGAGCCCGGGCGGCGACCAGGTGCCCCTTAAAAGCTTTTTCGATTTCCTCGGCCGTCATTCCCCCGGCCTTCTCGAAATCTTCAGCCGGCAGCCGGTTTTTGAGGAGCTCAAGATATTCCTTCTTTTTATCCGCTCCAGTCTGCAGGCCTTTTTCCGGTGACCAGGTCAGACTTTCACCTTCTCTCAGGGCTCTGACAGCCGTGGAGGACGGAGAAGGCTCATGTTTTATTCTGGCCATCAGCTCTGAGTATCCGGTGTAGACTATTGATGACAGGATGGCTATCAGGAGGCCATCCAGGCCGAAGGCCAGAGCACGGCGGATGAACCCAGCCTGGTCTGCCCTGGCCTTATGTCTGGGAAAAGTCTGGCCAGCATCTTAACTCCCCGACATCTTACTTTTGGAAAATTTGACCTTTTCAGACAGCGGGGTCTGATTTCAGAGAGCTACATAATAACTGACGGTTCAGACTCCGCGTCCCTGCCCGTTAATCTGCAATCAGGCATATCCTAAATGAAAAGAAAGGCCCTTTTCAAGGGGGATTTCTTTCGCCGGTTGTGGTCTTTACAGAAGGCTTTCAAATATATATAATTATTCTGCCTTCCGAGGCTGGTTGCGGAAGTGGCGGAATTGGCAGACGCGTAAGCCTCAGGAGTTTATGGCCGAAAGGCTGTGTGGGTTCGAGTCCCACCTTCCGCACCACCTTTTTTATTAATGCCCGATAAAAAGCGTCTTCTCCTCATAAATCCCTGGGTCTATGATTTTACCGCCTGCGATTTCTGGCTGAGGCCCCTCGGATTGCTTTATCTGGCGTCTGTCATCAGGGAATATACAACTTTGGAGATAGATTTCCTGGATTTCCTTGACTGCAGCCAGATTGACAACAGAAACGGCTTCCGGAGGAGACTACGTCCCGATGGCCGGGCCTCCTTTTACAAGGAGGAAGTTTCAAAGCCAGATTTATTTCGCCATATTCCCCGCAAGTTTTCGCGTTATGGCTGGCCCCTGTCCAGGGCTGAAGAGATTCTTAAAGAACTGCCAGCACCTGAAGCGGTGCTTCTGACCTGCACCATGACCTACTGGTACCCGGGAGTGCAGACGACCGTTGAACTCATCAGGAAAATTTTCGGACAGGTCCCGGTGATACTTGGCGGAATTTATGCCACTCTCTGCCCGGAGCATGCCCGCAGCCAGTCTGGAGCCGGGGTGGTGGTAACCGGGGCAGGCGAGAACAGGATCCTGCCCCTGCTCGAAGAAATATGTGGTCCTTCTGCTTTGAAGCCCGGCTGGAAGGAAGCACGGTTTTCCGGTCTTGATTCGCTTCCCCTTCCTGCCTATGACCTTTATCAGGACAGGTCAATGGTCTGTCTGCTCACTTCCCGGGGTTGCCCGCTGGACTGCAGTTACTGTGCCAGCCGCCTTCTTTATCAGGGTTTTGAGCAACGGTTGCCGGAGCGGGTAGCTTCGGAGATAATTCATTTTCGCAGCCTGGGGGCCAGGAATATTGCCTTCTATGATGACGCGTTGCTGCTCGATCAGGACAGACACCTGTCAAAAATTCTGGAGGCGGTGGCCTCGCTCCGGCCGGTGTTGAAGTTTCACACTCCGAATGGTCTTTCGCCCCGGGCGGTCGACCGGAAGCTGGCGGTTCTGATGAAAAAGGCCGGCTTCTCTTCTGTCTTCCTCAGCCTGGAGAGTGCCGATCCCGCCTGGCTCAGACAGACCGGGCCCAAGGTGGAAGCCAGTGACCTGGAGCGGGCCCTGGACTGCCTTGAAAAGGCCGGCTTCAGTCGCGACGAAGTTTCTGTTTATATACTGGTTGGCCAACCCCTGCAGACTACCGGCCAGGTACTGGACAGCTTGAAGTTCGTCAGGAGGCTCGGGGCCAGGCCCCGCCTGGCCTATTACTCTCCGGTTCCTGGAACCCGCGACTGGAAGAAGCTGGTAGAATCCGGGAAAATAAAACCCGACTCCGATCCCCTGCTTCACAACAAACTGGTATTTCCTTATTTCTGGGGAAGCATAAATCCGGACGAGCTGGAGGCAATAAAGCAGGCGGCCAGAAGCGGACACGGTTGATTTAATCGGTGGGGAAGGGTAATTTATGAGGGGAGATATTTTAGATGCGAAAAAAATTTTTAATTTTTCTTCTGCTGTCCATTGGGAGTCTTTTCTTAAGTTCCTGCCTGACGGGTCGCCTGGAAAGGAAACTGAAACCGGTTGACCAGGACTGGCTGTCCGAGGTTCGTTATATCATCACACCCGAGGAGCGCAAAATCTTTCTGGAATTGCCGGAGTCGGAAAGAGAAAAATTCAAGGAAGATTTCTGGTCCAGACGGGACCCGGACCCGGACACCGAGAATAATGAGTACAAGGACGAGTATTACCAGAGGCTGAACCGGGCCAACCAGATGTTCCTGGGCGAGGGCCGACCAGGCTGGCTGACCGACCGGGGTCGAATTTATATCCTTTTCGGACCGCCCACCGAACGTCATACTTACCCCATGGAAGCTTCGGGCTATTGCCGGGAAGTCTGGTATTATGGCAGTTTTCCGGTGATTTTTATCGACGAACACTGTTCGGGCAATTTCATTCTATCGGCCATCAACCTGGAACATTTGCAGGACCTGAATTTAGCTCAGGGATATTTCCAGAACACGATTACCCAGGAAAGAAGCGTCTTTGATTACGACCTGAAGTTGACCCGCGTTCAGAGGGCAGGGAACAGCCTTAAAGCCCGGCTGGTTTTCAGCATGAAGTATGAACAGATCTGGTTTGAGACCAGGGACGATGCCAGTCTGGAAACCCAGCTCTTCTTAAATGTTGAAATTAAAAGCCGCGCTGGAGAAACAGTCTGGACCGGCCAGAAGACCGCTCACCTGACTTTTACCGATGAAGAAGAGTTAAAGAAAATGCGGGGTCTCAAGTTTACCATGGATTTGGAAATAAACCTTCCCGATGAAAGCCATCCCCTTCCGCCGGCCGGGAAGTACATGATGTATTCAACCCTGAAACAGAGAACCGAGGGCAAAGAACTGAAGAAAGTAGCCGAAATCAGGCTTTAAGAAACGGACCGGCCCGGGGCAGGGTTCAGAATTTCAGGCTGAAGGTCAGCTGTCCGGCCCGGGTGCCATAAAGAGCCAGAATTTTCTCATAATTGGGGTTGTAAATCCTGGTGCCTCCGGAGCTCCCTTCGTCCTCCGGATACCAGTAACCGCCATCATTCAGGTCTTTAAGCCCGTATTTCTTCCCGAAGACATTGAGGACGTCAACTGCCACTTCCAATCTTGTTTTCTGGCCAATCCTGAAACTCCTTTCCAGCCGGAGATCAAGACTGTGAAAATCAGGCCATCTCCTTGCTCCTGGTTCTTCGAGGTAGACGGTGGCCGGGAGGTTTTGAGCCTGATGACTTTCCAGCCAGCTGGCCGGCGGAACAACGGTTACAGTCCTGGCCCAGGGAGTGCCGCTCAGATACTGGAAAAAGGCGCTCAGGTAAAAATCACGCGGGAGACGGTAGGTGCCCATGACCTTGATAACCCAGGGACGATCCAGGTCCAGACGGCTGTTGTCGGTGACATTGACCAGGGAATTTGGTGAGTTGGCCAGCTGGGTCAGAGTGGTTGCGCTCAGCCGGCTTAACCCGGAGTTACCCTCAGCCCGGCTCCAGGTGGCCGAAGCCAGCAACTGCCAGTTGTCGCTCATTTTCTTTCTGGCCACCAGCTGAAAAGCGGAATATTTTTGTTTGAGACCATCAACATTGCTCAGCCGGGTGAAAAAGGCCGGAGCCCCGGACGAGGGGAAATAGACCGTTACCGGAATATCCCCGTAAGCCGACTGTCCGGGAACCACGGTGGAAAAGGGTATCCACAGCCCGCTGGCCTGGTCAACCGAGTACCATTCCCGGTCGGCATCCAGGTCATAGAGCACATCTTCTATGATTCTGGTCCGGGTTCTGGAGAGGTAAGACAGCGACAGCGTGAAGACTTCCGTCAGCTGCTGTTCCAGGGTGGCCATCCATTCTGTGGTCAGAGGAGCTTTTAAATCAGGAGAAACCCGCTTCTTAAAGTAATCACCAAGATGAATTCTGTAGTCTTCGGGAAGCGGCAAGAAGGTGTCGTCTAAGTCAGCCTTTCCGTCTTCGTTCTCGTCGTACCAGTAAAAATTGTGATAACCTGTGGCTGAGCTCGGGGCAAAACTCATCAGATAGTTGAGGCTGATATTATCCTGATACCGGCCGAACGCCCCCTTGAGCAGGGTTTTCCCTGTTCCCAGCAGGTCAAATACCAGTCCCAGCCGCGGCGACAGGTTATACCAGATTACCATGTTATCCCAGGATGGATAGTTCACGACACTGTAAGGATTGACACCGTAAACCGGTCTGATGGTAGCGTCGGCGGCATAGAAAGAAATGCTGGTGCCGCTGATGCCTTTATAGACTGCGGCCAGACCGGATTGAAGTCTTTCAAACTTCAGACCAAGCGAAAAATTCAGACGCCGGCCAAGATTGAAGGTGTCGCGCAGATAAAAGGTCAGGCGATGCAGGGTGGCTCTCTGCAGCAATCCGTCGCGGGCTCCGCTGGCCAGGTAGAATCCCAGCAGTCCCTTGCCGACCAGGTTTCCGGTCTCCGGGGAGACGCCGGAACCGTAGTAATAAGGACTTCCATTCAGATAGTAGTAAATGAGGTTGCTGGACTTCCAGACTGAATCGTCGGCCCGGCTGCTCTGGTATTCAGCGCCGGCCACCAGTTCGTGGAAGGTCTTGAGAAAAGATTGAAACCGGCTGATGGAAGCGCCGGCCCTGAAGATTTCACCGATCTGATCCCGGTTGAAGGGACCGCTGCCCCAGCTGTAGCCGCTGCCCAGGTCGACATAGCGGGGTTTATCTTCCGCCTTATTATCGAGTCTCCGCGGCAGGAAATCGCGGGTATAAAAAAGAAACAGGCTGGCTTCAGTTTTCTGGTTAATTTTATAGCTTCCGCTGGCGCTAAGAAGAAATAGATTCTGCCCGGCAATGCTCAGAGTGGCTATCTGTGGGTTGAAGGGAGTCAGGAAATCAGGGTCCACAGTCTGTTTGTTCTTATTAAAGCTCAGCATAACCGAGGCATTGATTTCGGGGGTTACCTGGGAGGTAAAGCGAAAGAGGGAGTTAAAATCTCCGGACTTCCAGCTATACATCGGGTAGGGGATATTATCAGGGTCCCTCCAGGGAGCGAACGGAGTCGACCTGGCCCGGCGGTTGTATCTAAAGCTGGTAAAATACCAGACCCGATCAGGCAGGATGGAACCTTCCATGTTCAGGCCAAAATCGAGATTATAACGATCCTTGACCACCGGCGGAGATTCCATCTGATTCAGTTCGTCCTGGCTCCAGAGGCTGCCGGTCAGGTTGCCTCCCGTGCCCAGGAATTGAAGCTGACCGGAAGACCGGTTCTGTCCGGAGCGGGGGATGATTTTAATGAAAGCACCGGGAGTGGAAAAGTTTTCCACCGGATTTCCGGCGTTAACGATTTCAATTTCTTCGACTGAATCAGGATTTATATTCCGGGCCGGAGAAAGGTTCAGTGGATGGTTGAGCTCGTTGCCAGAAAAGGTAACCAGGCTGGCGCCGACCTGCGAGCCGCTGACCGAAAAATTAAGGTCCCGGGGTGGGATCTCGGGGTTCAATCCAGGAGCGAGCTGCAGGAGGCCGGCCAGGTCTTTGGTCCTGGGTATGTGATTGATGATGTTACTGTCCAGAATGTAAGATATGCCGGGGTTCTCTCTGTCCAGGGCTGGTAGCGGATAGAGGAGGACTTTTTCTTCTTCCTGGTCTTCAGCCGGTTCAAGACGCACAGGCAGGGTGAGCGTTTTCCCGGTTTCCACCCGGAGGTCGTTGAATATGGCTGTGTGAAAGCCGGGGGTTTCCACCGCCAGCTTGTAAGAGCCCGTGGGAAGATGAAGAAAATAATAATATCCGCTTTTATCGGTCAGAAAATAACGGATGCCGACCAGGCTGGGTGAAGACAGATAAATGTAGGCGCCCTCAACCGGCCGTCCCGACTGGTCGGTGACCCGGCCCTTTATCGCCCCTTCTAATTTGACCGCGCCCTCCAGGTTGCCGGCGGCGGTCAGATAGATTAGCAGTATCAAGCTGAATAGGGCTAAAGCAAGTTTGGCTTTCATCCTGACCACCTGGTCCTCCTTTATCTGCTCAGAAACTGACCTCGTTCCAATAACAGGCTGAATATTCCAGAAACAGGGCCTTTCTCTCTGGAAATAAGGTAAACATTATAGCTTTTTTTAACCTTATTTGTATCAAATTATTAAAACTTTTTGA
>CAZDZU010000005.1:0-6516 GCA_964509995.1 uncultured Eubacteriales bacterium
TGGAGTGAATGATGGACTGCGGATGAATGACGACGCGAACCTTGTCCGGCGGCACGCCAAATAGCCAATGGGCCTCGATGACTTCCAGTCCTTTGTTCATCATGGTGGCCGAATCTATTGTCACTTTGCGACCCATTTTCCAGCGGGGATGTTTGAGAGCTTCAGCCAGAGTTTTGCCGGCCAGCTCCTCCAGCGGCACTTTTAAGAAAGGTCCCCCGGAGGCGGTCAGATAAACCTTCCTGACAAATTTCCTGGCTTTTCCGCTCAGACACTGAAAAACACCGGAATGTTCGCTGTCTATTGGAATGATCCGGCTTCCCGACCGGGCAGCCATTTTCCTGATTAGCTGCCCGGCCACGACCATGGATTCTTTGTTGGCCAGGGCCAGGTCTTTTCCCTTTCTGATCGCCGCCAGCGTTGGCTTCAGACCGGCAATTCCGGTAATGGCCGAGACTACCAGATCAGCCCGGCTGTCAGAGGCAACCTCCTCGTAACCTTCCTCTCCGCTGAGGATCCTGACTCTGGTCCGGCCCAGCTTCCTTCTGAGCTCTACGGTCTGTTTTTTACTTTCGACAGCCACGACTCCCGGCTGGAACTCAGCTATCTGCTCGGCCAGTAATCTGGTGTTACGCCCGGCCGCCAGCCCGACCACCCGGTATCTGTCCCGGAAGCGCCGGACAATATCCAGGGTGTTCTGCCCGATCGAGCCGGTGCTGCCCAGAATAACCAGGTGTTTTTTTATGTCTTTCATAAGGTTCGGTTTTCGGTTTATTTCATGATCAGAAGTTTCATCAAGTAATAAAAGACAGGAGCAGCCAGGGTAAAACTATCTATCCGGTCCAGGATTCCCCCGTGTCCCGGAACCAGGTTGGACGAATCTTTTACTCCGGCCGCCCGTTTGAACAGAGATTCCAGGGGGTCAGCCACCTGGGCTGCGGCATGGACCACCACACTCAGAACGACGACCTCAAGCAGTGGAAAGCGCGGCAGCAGGACGGTCCGGGCCAGCCAGCCACCAGCTGCCGCCCAGAGCAAACCACCCAGAGCGCCTTCCCAGGTCTTATTGGGGCTGGCGATGGGGGTCATTTTTCTCCGTCCAAAAGTCTTTCCCAGAAGAAAAGCCCCGGTATCGCCCAGGGATATAACCGTGAACAGAAGATAAAGCCACAGCACTCCAAAATCGCGTCTTATCCAGTAAAGAAAATTCATCGTCAGGCTGACGTAAACCACCCCGGAAAGAGTCAGGCTGAAAGAACCCGGAAACAGGGCCAGTTTTTCCAGAGTGCTGGTGTCTAAAACATAATAAACAAAGGTTATCAGGGTCATTACGGTAAAACCGAGCAGAAAGGGAAAACTATCAAAGTAAAATGTGGCCCCGATAATCAGAGCAAACAGGCATCCCAGCAGTTTTTTGGGATAGAACTTCCGGCGGTTGGCCAGACTGTAAAACTCCAGCAGCCCGCCGATGATCGTCAGTTGCAGGGCCAGGAAAAAAACCCAGGGAGGAGCGAACTGGATGATGACAAACAAAGCTCCGAGTATGATGATGGCGGTCTTGGTTCTCTGCCAGAGTCCCATCTTAATCCCTTCCTTTCTTCTGAACCTGAACCGGCTCCACTCCGCCGAATTTTCTCTGTCTTTTCTGATAATCAAGAACCGCCTGAAACAGATCCTTTCTCCTGAAATCCGGCCAGAGAACCGGAGTCACCCACAACTCCGTATAAGCACATTGCCAGAGAAGAAAGTTGCTCAGCCGCATCTCGCCGCTGGTCCTGATCAGAAGGTCGGGTTCGGGAATCCCGGCCGTGTCCAGATAACGGGCAAGCAGGTTCTCGTCTATTTCATCCAGGCGGCCTTTTCTCCTGACCATCTTCCTGATGGCTCTGATAATTTCCTGCCGGCCGCCGTAATTTAAGGCCAGCACCACAGTCATCCGGCGGTTGTTGCGGGTCTGCCTCTCCACCCTGGCCAGTTCCCGCCTGACCAGATACGGGATGCCGCTCCTGTCACCTATCACTTTGAGTCTCAGGTCATTCTCCTCAAGGACCCGGCTTTCTTCAGCCAGGTATTTTCTGAGCAGGCTCCACAGGGTGTTTACTTCATCCTCTGGCCTTTTCCAGTTTTCTTTGGAAAAAGCATAAAGAGTCAGGTATTTAATCCCCAGGCGAGCAGCCGCTTCTACCGCCTCCTTTACTGATTCGCTCCCGGCTTTGTGGCCTTCGGTCCGGGGAAGGCTCCTCTGGCGGGCCCAGCGCCCGTTGCCGTCCATAATTATTGCCACGTGAACCGGAAGACGGGAAAAATCTATCTGTCCGACCAGCTCTGCTTCCACAGTTCCGGGCTTGATATAGCCTTCCAGGGTATCAAACATGAAAAACATTATAAGGAGCGCCGGCTGAATTGTCAAAGAACGGCCACCTCCTGAATAGAATCCGGTTTCCTTGATAAACCAGCTTGCGAAGGAACCGGCAAAGGGGCCTCCTCTGCCGTCCGGGGTCTATCCACCGCCCCTGTTAAAAGCCGCTCAGGTGGTTGAGGACCAAGCTAAGGCCACTCCGGTCGCCGGCAATCATTGCCGCCAGTCACGAGAATTGAGTACCTTATCCCATCCCGCGGTGGACAGAGCCGGCCGGTTCTGGTATCTTAAGATTCAGGAGGAAAAAATGTGTCTGGCCGTGCCAGGAAAAGTCGTCAGCCTGGAAGGCGACGGCACCGGTAACGTTGACTACCTGGGGACTACCGTCCTGGCCAACCTGTCCCTTCTTCCTGAGGTAAAGGTGGGCGACTGGGTAATAGTCCATGCCGGTTTCGCCATTTCGCGGCTTGACCGGACGGAAGCCCGCCGCACCCTTAAACTTTTCAAAGAGCTGGAAAAGCTTAACCTCTCCGATTAACTGATGACCCCGAAAAAAAAATCTCCGGAGCTTTTCGCTGAGTGGCGTTCCGGCTCCACCGTCAGAAACCTGCTTAAAACTATTTCCGGGGAAATTATCGCCATTAAAAGACCGATCAGAATTATGGAAGTCTGCGGCACCCATACAATGACCCTGCATCGAGCCGGCCTCAAGCCGCTGCTCAGGGAGGCCGGGGTAGAAATGGTTTCGGGGCCGGGTTGTCCGGTCTGCATAACTCCGGATTATTATCATGAAGCCATAATAAATCTGGTCACCTCTCAAAAGAACATCCTGGCAGCCACCTTCGGCGATATGACCAGGGTGCCCACGGCCAGGGGTTCTCTTCAAACTACTGTTCCCTTCCCCGGTTCAGAAATAAAAATTGTCTATTCCCCGGAAGAAGCCCTGGAACTCGCCGGGAAAAACCCGGGAAAGGAAGTAATATTTTTTGGCGCCGGTTTTGAAACCACAATTCCAGCTATCGCCCACACGGTTAAAAAAGCGGCTGAAAAGAAACTCACAAACTTCTCCCTGCTGGCAGCTCTCTGGCTCATACCGCCAGCCATTGAAGCCATCCTGAAATCGGGTGAAGTAGCCATTGACGGTTTTATTTATCCCGGGCATGTCAGCGCTGTCATCGGGCAAAAAGCTTATACCTTTGTGGCCGAAAAGTTCGGGGTTCCGGGGGCCATAGCCGGTTTTGAGCCGGCTGATGTGCTCCTGGGAGTTCTTTCGGTCTCCAGGCAGATCAGGAACGGAAGACCCGAGGTCAGTAATGAATACAGAAGGGTGGTAAGAACTGATGGCAATCCGCTGGCTCTTACTCTGATGGCTGAAATGCTGCAACCGTTTGCGGCCGACTGGCGGGGACTCGGACGCATCCAGAACAGCGGTCTGAAATTAAAGCCGGCATGGAAGGAATATGATGCCACAACCAGGTTTGACTTAAAGCTCAAACCATCAAGAAGCCATATATCAGGCTGTCGCTGCGGCGATGTCCTTAAAGGGCTGATCGGCCCCCTGGACTGCCCGCTTTTTGCTCGCGCCTGTAATCCCGACCACCCGCTCGGGCCCTGCATGGTTTCCTATGAAGGCGCCTGCCTGATAGAATATAAATATTCTTCCGGAGAAAAAAAGAAATGAAGCTGGTCAGTCTGGAAATGGGCAGCGGCGGCCGCCTGATGCAGGAGTTCATTAAAGAAAGGCTTCTTCCCGCATTCAAGAACCGGTATCTACAAGTCCTGCACGATTCAGCCCTTCTTCCGGCCGGTCTGGCCCTGACGACCGATTCCTACACGGTTGACCCGATATTCTTTCCGGGCGGAGACATAGGAACTCTGTGTGTAAACGGCACGGTAAATGATTTGGTGGTTTCAGGAGCCAGGCCCGAGTATCTTTCCCTGGCCCTGATCATTGAGGAAGGTTTAGAAATGTCCTCCCTGGAAAGAATCCTGCGGTCAGTCAGGAAGACGGCAGCCAGAAATAGAGTTCAGATTGTTACCGGCGACACCAAAGTCGTCCCCCGGGGACAGGCCGACAGGATTTATATCAACACTGCCGGCATCGGGCATATGGTCGGACGGCCGCAGCCAGAAAAAATCAAACCGGGCGACAAGATTCTGGTTACCGGGACGGTTGGAGAACACGGCCTGGCCATCATGCTGGCCAGGAATAGTTTCCGCCTTTCCTCCCGGGTGAGGAGCGATTGCGCGCCGCTTGTTTTTCTGCTTCCGCTCTGGAAAAAGGGCGCACTCTGGATGAGGGATATCACCCGCGGAGGCCTGGCCACCGTCCTGTCTGAACTCGCGGACAGGATAAGCTACCCCCTGCTGGTGGAAGAAACCAGAATTCCTTTTTCCCGGGCGCTAAAAGGAGCAGTTGAAATTCTGGGAATCGACCCCCTGTATCTCGCCTGCGAGGGCCGGGCCCTGCTGGTGGTAAAAGAAGGAGACGCTGGCCGTGCGCTGAGAGCCCTCCGGAATAATCACGCTTCCGGTCAGGCAGCCATCATTGGAGAAGTTCAGGATAAAATTGGCCGTAAGGGCGAAGCTCTGCTGCGAACTTCAAGCGGGGGTCTGAGGCTCCTGGAGCCCCTGACTTCGGAACTCTTGCCCAGGATCTGCTGAGCGGCTTATTTCAACCTGGACCTGTACCAGTCGACTGTCAGCCTCAGGCCGGTTTCGAAATCGATATCGGGTTTGAATCCGAGATGGCGTTCAGCCAGGGTGATATCGGCATAGGATTCCATAATATCCCCGGCTCGAGGGTCGGAGTGAAGCGGAGAGAGCGAAGTCCCGAGCACTGAATTCAAGAGCCGGGTCAGCTCCTTCACCGTCGTCCGTAATGAAGAACCGATATTGAAAACCTCTCCCCGGAAATGAGTGGCCTCAGCCGCCAGGAGGTTGGCCTCAACCACATTGCCCACATAGATAAAATCCCGGGATTGAGAGCCGTCGCCGAATATAACCGGCCGCTCACCCCGCAGCATTCTGGTGATGAAGATTGGAATGACAGCGGCATACTGGGAAGTTGGGTCTTGCCGCGGCCCGAAGACATTGAAGTAACGCAGGTTGACGGCATTGAAACCATAAAGCTGGCTGAAAACCTGGCAGTATTTTTCCGAAGCCAACTTCTGGGCACCGTAAGGAGAAATCGCTTTCCCCTCCCGACCTTCCTTTTTGGGAAAGGTCTGATCGTCGCCGTAAACAGCCGAAGAAGAGGCAAAAACGAAGCTCCTGATTCCGCCGTCCGCCGCCGCCAGAAGAAGATTAAGAGTGCCGGTCACGTTTATTTCATGTGCCAGCAACGGCTCTGATACCGACCTGGGCACCGAGGCCAGCGCTGCCTGATGCAGAATCACCTCCATGCCTTCGACCGCTTTCCGGCATATCTCCCTGTCCCTGATGTCTCCGCGGATGATTTCCAGCCGGTCAGCCAGATGGGCGATATTTTCTTCTCTGCCGGTTGAAAAGTCGTCCAGAATACGAACCCGGCAGCCGAGGCTGACCAGTCTTTCGGCCAGATGGGAACCGATGAAGCCGGCCCCGCCGGTAATCAGATAATGGCGATATTTTACCATCAGCAGGCCTTAAAAATTGATGTGGTCATCAATATAACCCCTTTTTTTCAGGTAATCCAGAACTTTCCTGGCGCTTTCTTCCAGGGTCTCACGGTCAGTCTCCAGCACCAGTTCTGGATTGGCTGGCTCCTCATAGGGGTCGGAAATTCCGGTAAATTCCTTTATCTCGCCGCGGATGGCTTTCTGGTACATTCCCTTTACATCGCGGCTCATGCAGACTTCAAGCGGGCATTTGACATAAACTTCAATAAACTCCCCTATTTCCTGCCGGGCCTCATCCCTGATCGCCCGGTAGGGAGAAATGAACGAAGTCAGAACAGCCACACCGTTTCTGGTCAGAAGCTTTGCCACAAAGGCCACCCGCCGGATGTTCTCGTCGCGGTCCTTCTTGGAAAATCCCAGGTCGCGGCACAGGCTCTTGCGAACAACATCGCCGTCCAGCCTTTCAACCTTCAGGTTATGATGGCGAAGGATTTCCGCCACCCGGTCAGCCACAGCTGATTTTCCGGAGCACGGCAGCCCGGTGAACCACAGGGTAAATCC
>CAZDZU010000005.1:6526-16251 GCA_964509995.1 uncultured Eubacteriales bacterium
TAAATCCTTTCTGTTCCTGACACATTTATTAACTCCTTATTATTACTTTTAACGAAATTTATGGCCAGAAAACCTGGCTTGAGGCCGCGCCGGGCCTCTCTCAGTCTATTATTTTTCCTCTTAGCCCTGAAACCTCAGGTCCCCCCAGAACCTTAAGAATGGTCGGGGCTATGTCCAGGATATTGGCATCCTTCGTCCGGCCGCCCTTTTTCCCGGGTTCATAGAGTATGTACAGACCATCGTAATCATGGACGGCGTCATCAGGTCCGGTGTCGTTTTCCTGAAGGTACATCGTGCCGTAACCCAGGGTGCCAGCCGAACGCCAGTAGAGGTCGTCAAAATAAACCATCAGATCTGGATATTCTCCGTTCAACTCCGGGTAATGCTCCTGGGGTTTTATGACCACCGTCTTCCATTCCTCTCCCCGCGGCCCCCGTATTGCTTTGAGCCTTTCAGCCAGTTCATCCCTGGCTGCTTCATAATCTTCCGGATTTATTATTCCCTGCGGTTCGCGGCCTTCAACGTTCAGAAAGATCCGGGCGTAATAGCCTCCCCAGCCCCAGGCTCTCGTTCTGGCCCAGTCAATTTTAAGGCTGTCAACGCTCTGGCCGGGCTGAGGGGGTTCGGTAACGACGAGATCCCCCTGTTCAATCAGCCAATCGTTTACACAGAAGGCTCCCTTCATTCTTTTGGCCCCGTGGTCGGAGACCACCAGCACGGCCGTCCGGTCGTCAATTTTTTCCAGCAGCTTTCCTATTCTTTCATCAAGATATCGGTAATAATCGGGAATAGCCGTTTCGTAGGGATTGCCGGGCTCGTAGAGATGATGACCTTTATCCATGAATTTCCAGAAGGCATGGTGGACCCGGTCAACCCCAATTTCCACAAACCAGAAAAGCGACCAGTCGGGGTCTTCCAGCAGATAATCTATCACCCGGAAATGATTTTCAGTCATCTGGTAGATTTCCTTCAGCACCTGGGAACGGTCTTCCGTCCTGAAAGTCACATCGAACTTAAAAGGGCCAAACCGTTCCTCAATTTCCTGACGCAGTTCCGCCGGATAGGTGTAAGCCTGTTCGCTGGAGGGAGTGATGAAGCAGGAAATCAGTTTGCCCCTGACCGGTTTCGGTGGATAGGTGGGAGGAACGCTCACCAGAATGCTCTCCCGCTCCTGCTCTCCCAGGTAATCCCAGACTGTCTTCTCCTTTACGGCGGTGGAATTGGCAATCCACATCTTGTTGTATTCATAACCGCGCCGATGCCTGAAGCCATACAGCCCGAGCTGACCCGGGTCCCGGCCTGTAGCCATGACCATCCAGGCCGGAATGGTAATCGGCGGGTCGCAGCTCCTGAGCTTACCGTAAATCCCGCCCTCCATCAGCTTCCTGAGATTGGGCAGCTCTGCCGCCCGGTCAAAGACCAGGGCCGGGGGCGCACAATCGAGACCTATCACCAGAAGTCGCTTTTTCATGTGACTATCGCACCTTTCTTTTCTCTTCTCCGGCTTCAATCGTTGAATGGATTTTTGAAAGACAGAATTATTCTGGCCACCTCAGGCCGCATCAATTCCGGCGGCGGGATCTCGCCTTTGACCAGCAGGTCGCGGATTTTTGTCCCGGAAAATTGAATATGGCAGGAAGAATCGTGAGGACAGGTTTTCTCGTTTTCGATCGAACCGCATTTCCGGCAGAAGAAAAAAGATTTGAAGAACAGCGGAATGATACCCAGGTCCGGAAATTCCTCAAAAATCTCCTGGGCGGCGTAGGGATGGTAATAATTTCCCACCCCGGCGTGATCGCGGCCGATAATTATGTGCGTGCAGCCGAAGTTTTTCCTGATGATGGCATGGTGAATGGCCTCTCTCGGACCGGCATAACGCATCTCCATCTTCAGGATGGCCATGACCGCCCGCTCCCTGAGGTAGTAATGTTTGATGAGCTCCTCGTAGGAAGCCAGAATCACTTCGTCCCTGAAATCTCCCTTCTTCTTTCGGCCGATAACCGGGTTTATAAACAGGCCGTCGGTAAAGGTCAGGGCTGCCTTTTGAACATATTCATGCCCGAGGTGCGGCGTATTTCGGGTCTGGAATCCGACAACCGTCTTCCAGCCCTTTTCCTTGAATAGAATCCTGGTCTCCTTCGGAGACAGCCGGTAACGGTCATAGGGAGTCGACTCCAGTTCGAGCAATTCCACCGGACCTCCCAGAAGCACTTCCTTCATGGCCAGCACCCGGCTGACCCCAGGATGTTTGGGGTCTGTGGTGCCGTAAACTTTCCGGCTGAGTTCCTCCCGGTCGTATTCGTATTTATCTTCGACCGTCAGTACTCCCACCGGTTTCATCTCTTCTGTTTTAAGGAGGATCTGCTGACCCGGCCTGATTCTTCCGGCCAGCTCCCTATCCACATCGAGAACTATCGGGATAGTCCAGGGAAGGTCGCTCGATAACCTCATGTGGTTCAGGACGCTGCGAAAATCAGCCTGCTTCAGAAACCCGGTCAGAGGGGAATACACTCCGGTGGAAAGATTTTCCAGGTCAGAAACCAGGTCGGGGTCAATAATTATTGAAATCAATTCTTTTGCCCTGGCCAGGATTTCAGCTTTTCTACTGGCCTCGGCCAGGCGATTTACCAGTTGGCCGCCATGGGGTGGTATCATCGGGTACTCCTTTTGGTCCGGAAATGTGGAAACCGCTCAGCCTGTCAATCGATGTAACCCAGGGCTTTCAGCCTTTCCTTGATTTTCTCTTCTTCCTCGGGGCTGAAAACTTCCTTATTTTCTTCATTCTTGGCCAGGCTTTCCCTTAATACCTTGGTTACATAGCTGGAGACCGAGCTGAATTCGGTTCCTTTGATTTTTTCTTCGATTTTTTTATAGAGAGAGGTGGGTATGGAGACGGGAGTAAATTCTTTGTCCATCATTCCTCCTGAGAAGAATTTATATAACAGAACCCGGGGTTTTTCAACCTTTCTCACCTGAAGGGCCGGCAATCATAGACAGAATGACATTTAAGGGCCACAGGGTTCCCGCCTGAGGCCAATTCCCGGGCTGGCTCCTCCACTTTCCCCTTAAAATCAACACCAGGCTCAATCTTTTGGAGGGGCCAGCCTTTCTGTTTCAGCACAGGGTGACAACAAGTACCGGGACGGGCAGGGCGTGTCTTCTGCCGCCGCCGGAGGTAACGCCCCTCAGGGAGGATGGGTGGAGCGGGGACGGTTGGGAGCGAGCCACGAGTGGCTCTTTCTTCCTGTCTGACCCGACCCGTAAATAGTGGTTGTCTTGACAAAAAAAACCTGACGTGGTTTAATTTTGATACCAGAAAAGCTGATATGTGCTTCAGAAAGGACAGGACTCAAGCCATCCCTTAAAATGGAAAAAGTCGCCCACCCTTATATCCGCCGGATTTCCTTTTTTGGAGTTTTGGATAAGAATCTGAAAAAGCTGGAAAACCGTCTGGGAGTCAGCCTGGCTGTCCGCGGAGACAAGCTAATCATGGATGGCGAACCAGACAAGGTTCAGTTCGCCCGGCGGTACTTCGAAAAGATACAGGAACTGGAAGATAAAGGATATACCTTGAAAGAGGAAGATTTTCACATCGCCCTGGACCTGCTGGAGGAAAACCCGGGCCGGCTGGAAGAATACGCTCCAGCCGAGCCCATCTATCTGCAGCGGAAATCGGTGGCTCCCAAGAGCCTCAACCAGCAGGCTTATATGAAGGCCATTAAGGATTATGACCTGGTATTCGGGATTGGGCCGGCTGGAACCGGAAAAACCTACCTGGCCATGGCCATGGCCCTCTCCTATCTCCAGAGCAAACAGGTCAACCGGATCATCCTGACCCGGCCGGCAGTCGAAGCCGGCGAACGCCTCGGGTTCCTGCCCGGCGATATGTTCCAGAAAATCAATCCCTATCTGCGGCCCCTTTATGATGCTCTTTTTGACCTGACCCCTTATGAGCAGGCCAACCGTCTGGTAGAAAGGGGAATTATAGAAATCGCACCCCTGGCCTACATGCGCGGCCGCACCCTGAACAGCGCCTTCATCATTCTGGATGAAGCCCAGAACACCACCCGGGAACAGATGAAAATGATACTGACCAGGATGGGCTTTGATTCCAAACTGGTGGTAACGGCCGACATCACCCAGATTGACCTGCCCCAGCCCAGGAAGTCCGGAGTCCTGCAGGCAATCAAGGTTCTGTCCTCGATCAAGGAAATCGCTTTTGTCTATTTCAATGAAAAGGACGTTGTCCGTCATCCTCTGGTGGGCAAGATCATTAAAGCCTACGCCCGGGCTGAGTCCAAAACGGTCTGATTCCCGATGAAAACCATTCAGTTTCGCAAGTTCCGGCTTTTTAAGACCGAGGAGATATTCCCGTCCCGGGGGAAAAAAGAGACCGGTGTCCAGGAAAAAGTTGCCTGGCATATAAAAATAATTCAGAGTCCGGTCTTCTACATCCTTATCTTTGCCATCATAATTTCTTTCTTTATTTCTTATTTCCCGGCCCGACCTCTGCCCTCGATTAAACTCGGAGAAATAGCCTCCAAAGATATAATCTCGCCGCTGGAAATTACGGTTGAGGACAGTCAGGCCACCGATCGGCGCCGCGAACAGGCTGAAGCCCCCCTCCCCCCGGTATACTTTTATAACCAGAAGATAGTGTCCATAACCAGAGAAAAAATCAGACAGCTTTTTGAAAACGGCCGGGCCTGGCAGAACTCCACTCCGCCCCTCAGCCTGAAAGACCTGCAGAAGAACCTGTCAGAAAACCTTGGTCTGGATATTGACGAATCGACCCTTAACAATCTGGCCAGACTGCGCTTCCCCCAGGAAGTGGAACAGTTGCTGACAGATGTCCTGGGTCCGGTTCTGGCAAAAGAAATCATCCTCTCCCGGAGCCTGTTCAGCCACGGCGAGCTGGAAAAAGGACTGCTGGTGGTCAGGGGCAAAGAAGAAAAACTGGTAAAGGCAGTCGAAATACTGGAATTGCGAGAGGCCCGGACGCTGCTGGCCTCAGAGATAAACGCTCTCGAGCTTCCCCTCCGCACCAGGAATCTGCTCAAAGCCCTGGCTCCAGCTTTTCTGACCCCGACCATCAATTACGACGCTCCAGAAACGGAAATCCGCCGCCTGAAGGCCAGAAACCAGGTGGAACCGGTTTATTACACCATAAAAAAAGGGAAAGTAATAATCAGGAAGGGTGACGAAGCCACGCCCGAGGTCATCAGGCAGATTGCCATCATCAACCAGAAAATAAGCAGCCAGCCCCACTGGCTGATCAACTTTGCCGGGTTGGTGGTTCTGTTTTCCATAATTTTCTTTTTCATCTGGAATTTCATCGTCTATGTCACCGGCGATAACAGACAGCTTCGTCTGCTGCAGATGATCGGACTGACCCTGTTTCTGGGTTTTGTGGCTTACAAAGCCAGCCTGTTCATCGCCGAAGCCCTGGGGGCATCCATCTCGGTCATCAATGTTGATAAAGATGCTCTGGTCTTTGGCTTTCCCTTTCAATTCGGAACGTTCATTTTTGCCCTTCTGACCAGGAGCGAAATAGCCGTCATCTACTGTGTCATCAACAGCCTCCTGGCTGGTTATCTGCTGAACGGGGATTACTTTCTGGTGCTCTTTGTGCTGCTGGGGGGCATTGCCGCCATCTACGGCCTCAGGTATTACCTGGCTTCCAGCCGGAGTTCAATCCTCAAGACCGGGTTGATGGTGCTGGCTCCTTTTCAGGTGATCATGGTTCTTATTTTTCACCTGGTCAGACAGACCTTCTCTGACCTGACCGGACTGGCCACCGAATTGTTCAGTGCCATTTTCGGCGGGCTGGTCAGCGCCGCCATTGCCTTTGTCCTGGTTCCGGTTTTTGAGACCGCGTTTGGTTTCATCACCGCTACCAAGCTGCACGAGCTGACCAATTCTGACCTCCCGATTTTCAGGCAGCTGGCTCTGGAAGCTCCCGGCACCTACCACCACTCTCTGATCGTGGCCACCCTGGCCGAAAAAGCAGCTGAAAAAATAGATGCCAACGCCATGCTGGTCAAGGCCGGCGGTCTTTACCACGACATTGGCAAGGTGAAAAGACCAGAATATTTCACCGAAAACCAGACTTCTCCCTTTGATATTCACCGGGAGCTGACGCCGTCGCTGAGTACCCTGGTTATTGTTAATCATGTCAAGGACGGGATAGACCTGGCCCGCAAGTTGAAACTCCCCCGACAGATTACAGAACTCATCGCCCAGCATCACGGAAATTCCATCGTCCGTTATTTCTACGAGAAAGCCAAAGAGCGATACGACCCCGAGCTGCACAAGATAGAGGCTGAGGATTACCGTTATCAGGGACCGACGCCCAAGAGCAAGGAAGCCGGACTGCTCCTCCTGGCTGACTCGGTCGAAGCTGCCGCCCGCAGTCTTAATTCGCCCACCAGGCAGAATCTGAAGCGGGTTATCACCGAAATTTTCAATGCCCATCTTCAGGACGGGCAGCTCGACGATTGCGGCTTTTCCCTGAAGGACCTGCGGGTTATTGCCAATTCTTTCCTGATCACCCTGGACGCCATTTATCACCCGCGGCCCAAGTATCCCGGTTTCAATTTTGAAAAAAAGGTAGAAAAGAAAGAGGAAAACAAAAAGAACAATGGTCGTAATAATAAACAGGTTGAAGAAAAACCCGGTCCCCCGGCAAAGAATTAAGAATCTGCTGCAGCAACTCTGCCGCAGCTACCGAGTTTCCGGGGCCGAAGTGGTTCTGACTTTTGTCGGACCGCAGGCAATCCGGTCCCTCAATAGAAAATATCGACATAAAGACCGTCCGACTGACGTCCTGAGCTTTTCTCTTAAGGAAAAGGGCGCGGACGGGAAATTCTATCTGGGAGACATTGTCATCTGCCCGGAGGTGGCCCGAAAACAGGCCTGGAAGCAGGGCCATCAGCTCTGGCGGGAAATTGAAATTCTGACCATCCACGGATTTCTGCATCTGCTGGGTTTCGAGCATTTTAAGGGGATGGAAGAAGAGGAGGCCCGGGTCAGGGTCCGGCTTCTAAAAAATTACCGGGAGGACAGCCTTTAAGGCTATGAGCTATTCAGATTTTCTGACTGCTGGCTTTATCCTGAGCTTTATACTGACCTTTATTCTTTCGCTTCTCCACATTATTTTTTCTTTATATTCCAGGATAGGTTTCTCCAGACTGCTGGAAGAAAACAGCCGGCTGAAAGAAGAAATCCTCGAACATTACGACGAGCTCAAGATCGCCATTGATTATGGTCGAATCATCTTCTGGCTGGCTTTTGTGATCTATGCCTGCCTTCTGTTCCCGGCTCTAATCCGGTGGCCATTCTGGGGCTTTCTTCTGCTCCTGCCGACCTGCTTTCTGCTTTTCGACTACTGGCCGAGATTTCTTCTCCTGATTATGAAAGAGAAACACCTGAAATTCTTCCTGCCGGTTATCACTCCGATAAAGTTTTTACTTTTTCCGCTGCTGCTTTTGCCCAGATTTTTCCTAAAAAGGGAAGCCGAGCGCCAGGCAGCCAGCCGCGAGCATGAAGCCAGCGATGAGGAGATAGAAACCTTTATCGATGAAGCCACCGAAGAGGGCATAATCGAGAAAGACCAGAATGAATTGCTGCGGGGCGTAGTTGAGTTTGGCGAAAAACAGGTGCGGGAAATCATGACTCCCAGAAGCCGGATTGTGGCCGTTGACGCAGACACTTCAGTCGGCCAGCTGAAGGAAGTCTTTGTCCGGGAAAAATACTCTCGCCTTCCCGTTTACTACCGGGGCCAGCTGGACAATATCACTGGCATGGTCATGGCTAAAGACCTGCTGGAATTCAGCGACCCGGAGCAGGCCGGGCGAAAAATAGATTTTCTGATAAGATCGGTGTTGTTCGTGCCCGAGACCATGGCCGTAAAAAAACTCCTGAAAGAATTTAAGAAAAACAAATTGAAGCTGGCCCTGGTCATCAATGAGTACGGAGGTGTATCCGGCCTGGTGACCATGGAGGATCTGCTGGAGGAAATAGTCGGAGAGATCCAGGATGAGTACGACACCGAGGAGCCGCAGATCGTGGCCGAAAAGCCCGACACCTATCTGGTCCAGGGAGAAACCGAAGTGGAAGAGCTGGAAGAGCTGCTGGGAAGCGAGCTGTCGGACGAGAATTTGCTGACCATCAACGGGCTGCTTCAGCAACACCTGGGTCGGCTGCCGCGTCCCGGCGAAAAGCTGGAGCTGGCCAACCTGAGTTTTGAAATCCTGGAAGTGGACGATAAGAGCATCAGAAAGGTCCGGTTGACCCGGAAGCAGTCTGAAAACCAGACCGGAAAGGAAGAGTGACATGGCCGGCAAGAAACAGACCGGAAAAAAGAAAACCTACCGGGCCGGCTACGTGGCCCTGATCGGTCGACCGAATGTCGGCAAATCCACCCTGGTCAATAATCTTCTCGGTCAGAAAATCGCCATAGTTTCCGATAAGCCCCAGACCACCCGGGTCAGTCTGCTGGGCATCAAGACCACCGACCGCGGCCAGATTGTCTTCGTTGACAATCCCGGGGTCCACAAGCCTCTGCATCTGATGAACCGGCGCATGATGAACTATGTTCATTCCTCGCTGGAAACGGCCGACCTGCTGCTGCTGATGACCGATGCCAGCAAGAAGTTCGGCCATGGAGACCAGTATGTTCTGGATATATTAAAAAATGTCAACAGACCGATTTTCCTGTTGATCAACAAGGTTGACCTGGTCAAGAAAGAAAATATTCTTCTAATCATTGACAGCTATAAGGACCGTCTGCCGTTCAAAGAAATCGTGCCCATTTCTGCCCTCAAGGGAGATAACCTCGACCGGCTGGAAAACCTGATTTATGACTACCTGCCGGTAGCAGATAAAATTTATGACGAAGAGGAAATCACCGACCAGTCGGAAAAATTCCTGCTGTCGGAAATAATCCGCGAAAAACTCCTCAACCACGTTGAGGAAGAGCTGCCCTACACCACGGCCGTGGTCATTCGTTCTCTGGAGAGAACCGAGTTGCCGGAAAAGCCAGCCAGCGGAAGCCGGCCCGGACGGCCGGCCCGTCCCCTGGTCCGGATCCAGGCTGAAATCCTGGCGGAAAAAGAAAACCACAAGGGTATAATCATCGGCCGCAAGGGAAATATGATCCGGACGATCGGCAGCCAGGCCCGGAAAGAAATGGAAGAAATTCTGGAGAGCCAGGTCTTCCTGGAGCTGAGCGCCCGGGTCCGGGAAAAATGGCGTGACTCCGAAGAAATCCTGGACCTGATCGAAGAACAAAAAGGCTAATTCCCTTCTTCTTAAAAAAACCCTATCTTAAATTCCAGACCTCGCCCGGGAATCAACCTGCTCTCTTGCCCAGAGGCTTTTCAACTCGCCCGGCTTCCGTTGGAAATGCTATTTGCCTGCAGCTTATCACCTGAAGCCGGCCAGAGGCATCTATCCGGCCATGATTGACGACAATGACAGGAGTTAGAGGGGAGTGCAGCCATAGGACCTCCTATGCGATCAAGGTTAATAAAGAATCGCTGAAGAAAGGATTTCAGCTGGGGGCGCGGCGTGTCTCCGAACCGCCCACAGCGAAAGGGGTTCCCCACGGGGGATGGGCGGAACGAGGACGGGAGGAGGCGCGCCGCGACAGGACCCTCCGTCTGCCGGCCCATATTATTGACAATCAGCGGGTTTGATGAGAAAATTCTAATCCCTTCGCGGTG
>CAZDZU010000006.1:0-15843 GCA_964509995.1 uncultured Eubacteriales bacterium
ATTAGCACTCCCTCCTTCATCATGGCAAATTCAGCCTCGCTCAGGATCGGTTTCGAGGTCTTGGGTACGTGCAGGGTGATGACATCTGCCTGTTTGATCAGCTCTTCCAGGCTGACCTGTCTGACCGCCAGGTCAGTTGAGATCTGGATCACATCGTAAGCCAGCACCTTCATGCCGAAGGCCAGCGCTCTTTTTGCCACTTCTTTTCCGATGCGGCCAAAGCCAATGATACCCAGAGTCTTACCGTAGAGCTCGGTGCCGGTGAAGGCTTTCTTTTCCCATTTGTGCTGTTTCATTGACAGATTGGCCGGCCCGTGATGACGGACCGCCCCCAGCATCAACCCCAGAGTATGTTCAGCCACAGAAATGGAAGTGGCGGCCGGGGTGTTGGCCACTTCGATTCCTTTTTCTTTGGCCGCTACCAAATCGATGTTGTCCAGACCGATGCCCGCTCTGACCAGCAGTTTCAGATTTTTTCCGGCCTCAATCACGGGTCTGGTGATTTTGGTGGCGCTGCGAACCACAGCCACCTCAAATTCCGGTATAACCTGGACCAGTTCGGCCTCCGACAGACCGGTTTTAACCGCAACTTCAAAACCGGGAACTTTCTGCAGCTCGGCCACAGCCTCTTTATCCAGAGTGTCAGCAATCAGTATTTTTGTCATTGCCATCCCTCCCTTAAAACTTTCTGGGCAGCGGCCACCGAGGCTCCGGCCTGGAACTTATCATATCCGAGGTCCAGAAGGGTCATTTCCAGGGCCGAGAGAGCGGTGACGATGTCAAAACCGCCCATGTATCCAAGATGGGCGATGCGGAAGAACTCGCCCTTATGAGGATCCTGGGCGTTGGAAATATAGGCCATATATTTATTCTGCATTGTCTTGACCAGCTTGTTGCCGTCAACACCGGCCGGGGTCTTAACCGCGGTCAGAATGTTTCCCGGTCTTCTGGCCAGCAGCTCAAGACCGATAGCTTTAACTGCCGCTCTGGTGGCCTCTCCCAGAACCTGATGATGTTTGAGGTAGTTATCCAGTCCCATGTTCTTGATGATGTCCAGAGCCTTCTTCTGCTGGATGATGAGCGAAACGGCCGGAGTCCAGGGAGTGGTCTGTTTTTCCAGATTCTTCCGGTATTTCTTGATATCAAAATAAAACTTCGGCAATCTGGATGTTTCCACCATTTTCCAGGCCTTCGGGCTGAAGGCTAGGTAAGCCAGTCCGGGGGGAATCATGAATGATTTCTGCGAACCCGTGACCAGAACATCGATCTTCCAGTCATCCATGTAACAGGGGGTGGCCCCGAGGCCAGAAATGCCGTCAACTACCAGTATGGCTTCAGTAGCCGCCACCACCTCGCCAAAACCCTTGATGTCGAAAATGGCTCCGGTGGAGGTTTCCGACAGGGTGGTGAAAACAGCCTTTACTCCGGGATTCCTTTTTATTTCTTCGGCCAGCTGGTCCGGGCTGTAATCTTCGCCCCAGGGCAAGACAACTTCTTTGGTATCCAGACCAAAAGCCCGGCAGATGTTGCCCCATCTTTCTCCGAACTTACCGCCGTTGATGGTAATGACCTTATCTCCGGGAGAAAGAGTATTTATAACCGCCGTTTCCATGGCTCCGGTTCCCGAAGCAGCCAGAATATAAACATCCTCTTTGGTCCCGAAGACGTATTTCAGGCCTTCGGTCACCTCCATGAAGATCTTGGAAAATTCAGCCGTCCGGTGATGTATGATTGGTTCGGCGGCCACCGACAGCACAGTCTCGGGCACCGGTGTCGGTCCAGGAGAGAGAAGATAATACTTCTTTATCATATGATTCCTCCTTAAAATTTATTTATATTTTAATGAATAACATCCTTTAATAATTAACCTCAATCATCTTTCAATGTCAACTACTACAGCTCCAGCAGCAGGCGGGTCAGGAGCACCGTTCTCTGAATCATGGTCGGCAGCAGAAGATTCTCGTTAGGGGCATGCATTCCCTCGCCCTCGGGACCAAGTCCATCAAGGCAGGGAAGACCCAGATGGGAAGCGATCGAGGCATCAGAACCGCCTCCGCTGCGCCCGGGAATAAGGTCCATCCCGAGGGAAGAAGCGATTTCTCTTGCCCTGTCGAATAGCTGTCTTGAGACCGGGCTAAACTCCATAGGCGGAGTGAAACTCTGCAGGCTGGCTTTTACCCTGGCCCCTTTTAGTCCCGGGCGCAGTTCGCGCAGATAGGTCTTCAGCATGTTCAGGTCCTGAGAACTCCAGAACCTTAAGTCGCAGACGGCCCAGGCCTTTTCGGGGACCACGTTGGCCTTTTCTCCACCGCCGATCAGACCGATATTCAAGCTCATGTCTTTTATCTTCAATTTCTTGAGCTTCTGCAGCTGAATCATCAATTCTTCTATGGCGTTTATGCCTTTATCCGGGGTGCTGGCATGCGCCTGGCGTCCGCTGCAATCGAACCTGACCACCACCCGACCTTTCCTCTGAACTTTTATTGTTCCTCCAGGCAGGCCAGGCTCAAGGCAGAGCACCAGACCGGCTTTCCGGGACAGGGCTGCAATCTGGCGGTGGCTTTCCTCGTTTCCTGTTTCCTCGGCCGAATTTATGAACAGCCAGATTTTTCTTCGGGGCACTGCACCCAGGCTACTGATTGCTCTCAGGGCAAAGAAGGCCATAACAATTCCGGCTTTCATGTCCAGGGCTCCTGGTCCGTAAACCCTGTCCCCGGCCAGATAGAAGGGCATTTTATCTATCGTTCCCAGCGGCCAGACAGTATCGATATGGGTCAGAATTAAAATCGGACTCCCTGAGGTTCTGGACACCGGCCGGCCGAATTCAACCAGATGAAGGTCGCCGATTTCCTTCTGGGGAAACCTCTTGATCCTGCCCCCCAAACCGGCCAGCGGTTTCAGAATTTCGGCACAGCACCTATCGACGGCTTTTTTTTCGGAAGTCGGAGATTCCAGCTGGACTAGAGTCTTCAAGAGCCTGACCATCTCTCCCTTTAGAGACTGGAAGTACCTCAGGAAATCCATTTTCCCTCCTCGCTTCTATAATTAGATTATATTCAGACACAGAAAAATTTAAAGTAAAGTAAAATAACCGCAGACTGAATTCAGGATCGGGCCAGAAAGGTAAAGTGGCCAGGGCTAAAATTTGTTCTGGTAACAACGGCGGTTGATTCTGCGGTCGAATTGAATTAAATTTTAGCTATGAAGAAAAGAAAACTGGTTGGATTGCTGGCCCTGGCCATCCTGCTGGCCGGTATTTCTTCAAGCGGGGAGATTTATTATCCCTGGAAAAACATCTTCATCGGAGCTCTGGACCCCCGGGCCTGGCCGGGAATGACCGTCGTCACCAGCCCGGCCTCAGCCTTTGCTTTTGCCCCCAGAGTTTACCGCCAGGATAAACTGGCCGAATTTCAGGATTTCTTCTATCTGGTGTCCGAGGTCGGGCCTCATTCTCCCGATGGTCTCTATGCTTCAATGAAATTTGACCTGCGCCTTCCTTTCAAGAAAGGACGGGAGACACCGGTTTTCCTTAAGCCAACCATAGACGAATATGTAATGCTGGTGGAGTGGAGCCGGCGCGACGAGCAGACGGTCGTCGGCCGGTACCGTCTGCCCGCCATTCTGGACCGGGTGGTTCTGGTTTTTTATTTCCCCTGGGATTTCAAGGGAAATTATTATTATCTGCCATCTTCGGGTTACGTCCACGGCCAGTCGGCCACCAGGAATAATGAGCAATTTCTCTGCTGGTTGAGCCTTTCTCCGGAAAAAATTGAACCGGTAGATAACGAACTACACCTGACCTTCAGAATTAACCGGGAAACCGAACTGCATTTCGTCGCCGGAGCCGGCGAAAACCTGGAAACCATCAACAACCGGATTTACCGCTACCGAAGCGGTGGAGCCATAAACGATATTCTGGCCGAAGAAAAGCTGGCCTACAATAAAAAGCGACTTCAGGTTACCGGACTGTATGGGGGGACGGCCGAAGCCATAACCAATAATCTTTTCTGGATGTCCCTATATCAGAACGGCTACCACCGTTTCTACACCCCGGCCGGTCGGGGCTGGATATTCCCGCGTCCTGATGGCCAGCGCGACCACTGGACAATATTTGAATGGGATTCGTTCTTCAATTCTCTGGAAATTGTGGTTGAAAGCCAGAAGCTGGCCGGTGATGTGGTAAAAGCCGTTCTGCAAACTCAGTATCCTAACGGAAATATTCCCAACTGGCGCGGCCGCTTCAACGGGACGCCCGACCGCTCTCAACCGCCGGTGGGCTCCTTCGCCGTGCTGAAGCTCTTTCTGAGAACCGGCGGCCGGGAGTTGATCCAGTTTGCCTACCCATATTTGAAGAAGTGGCATCAATTCTGGACGGAAACCATGCCCGGCGGTCAACCCAGAAGAGATGGTAACGGCGACGGCCTGCTGGAGTGGGGAAGCGACACCTCTCTGGTAGCCGGTGAGGTCCCGCCCTGGGAAAAGGAAGCCAGCGGGAAGCAGAGAGCCATGTGGGAGTCGGGCCAGGACGACCTGCCTAACTGGGATGAAGCCAGTTTCAACGAGAAGACGGGAACCCTGGAAATGAATTGCGTCGACCTGAACAGCCTTTATGCGCTCGATTCTTACTGCCTGGCCAGGCTGGCCGAATTTCTGGGGAAAGAAGAAGACAGGAAAGAATTTCTGGAAGAATATGAAAAGACTAAAAAGTTGATGAACCTCTATCTCTGGAACGAAAAAGAAGGGTTTTATTTTGACCGGCACTGGGACGGCCGATTTTCCAGCAAGAAAGCAGCCTCCAACTTTTTCCCGCTGGTAGCCCGCATCCCGGACGAAAAACAGGCTCTAAAAATGTTGCGACATCTTTTAAACCCCGAGGAATTCTGGGGCGACTTTGTCCTGCCAACCATCTCCCGTGACGACCCGGCCTTTGCCGACCAGCAGTACTGGCGAGGGACCATCTGGCCACCGACCAATTACCTGGTCTATCAGGGATTGAAAGCCTACGGTCTGGACCTGGTGGCTGCCGATTTTGCTGCCAAGAGCACTGATCTGTTCCTCAGGATCTGGAAAAATTACCAGCTCTGTCCGGAGAATTTCGACTCCAGAACCGGGGAAGCCGGGGGACAGAGATACCAGAGCTGGGGTCCGCTTTTTGCCCTCATTGGTCTGGAAGAATATCTGGATGTCACTCCCTGGGACGGTTTCCGTTTTGGACAGCTCAAGCCCGAAAAAAAAGGTATGCTGAAAAGGATGGCCATTCTTGGCCGCCATTACGAGGTCGAGATGTCGCCCTCAAGAGTGAGGCTCATTGAAGAAGGAAAGGAGCTGCTTAAAACGGATAGTCCGGCCATTTTCCGCCATTTCCTATATACTCCCCGGGAAATTTCCTTTGAAGTAAAAAGTCTGAAAAAAAACAAAATCAGGGTCAATCTGGGAGCCAGAAAAAAAGGACAGATACTCATCAACGGCAAAGAAGCCGGCAAATTTGACGGCCGGCAGGTCGAAGTCAGCATTCCCGAGGGAGAACAGTCGGTGGTCATAATCATCCAGGATTGATTTCTG
Source organism: uncultured Eubacteriales bacterium (assembly GCA_964509995.1). GTDB lineage: Bacteria > Acidobacteriota > Aminicenantia > Aminicenantales > Saccharicenantaceae > Saccharicenans. The sequence goes on from CAZDZU010000006.1 coordinate 5,563, forward strand.
CTTTTTCTGTCAGGACCTATTTCTCCAGACTTCGATGGACGATCGGCTATTCCCTGAGAAGAAGCACCGGATAACCGGCCGCTGACAGTTTCTCAGCCAGGTTTCTGGCCTCGGCTTCAGTAGAGGCCTTGAGGCGGAGGCGATGAAAAGTCCGGCCGCCCGTCTGAAAAACTGAAAGATACACCCCTGGAAATTCTTTCTGCAATTTTTGGAGAAGGGCCACCGCATTTTCCTCCATCGCAAAGGAGCCAATCTGAAGCACATAGCTCCCGGACTGAACAGCGGGCCGGGGGGCTTCAAAGCCAACGACCTCCAGCCTGACCCGGGCCGTACCCGGACCGACCATGCCCAGCATTCGGGCGGCGGCATAGGACAGGTCGATGATGCGACCCTTGATAAAAGGCCCACGGTCATTTATGCGGACAGTTACCTGCCGGCCGTTATCCAGATTGGTGACCAGCACCATGGTTCCGAAAGGAAGTGTCTGATGAGCCGCCGTCAGGTCATTCTGGTCGAAAATTTCCCGGCTGGAAGTGGGCTTACCGTGAAATTCCGGACCGTACCAGGAGGCGATTCCTGTTTCGACGAAGCCTGCTGGCGGCGGGCTGACTGCCGGTCTGGAAGGCCGGCAGGAGTAAAGCCCTGCTAATAAAAAAAGCAATGAAATGATAACCGTTTTCTTCATTCGCTGTTATTTTGCCAGCCTCAGGAAGAAATTTCAAATTGATTGACAACCCAACAAAAATCGGGCAAAAATTAGTAAATTAGTTTATCAACCGCCAAGCAGGAGAGGCGTATGAAAAAAATAGAAATGAGAAAGCTGGAAATGGCTGAGTCTCCCTACCGCGACCTGGAATTTCTTGAATCCCAGGAAGGGAGAACACTGAGAATACTGAGTGAATATGTCTGGCCCATGGCCAGATTGGAAAAACTAAAAGTGGAAAGCACCATCCTTTTTCTGGGCTCGGCCAAGGCCAGCCCGGCCAGTTCCGACTCCAGTCTGCACAGGTATTACTGGGAAGCCGAAGAGCTGGCTTACCGGATTACCAAATGGGGCATGAATATCAGGCCCAGAGGCAGAAGGTATGTCGTCTGCACCGGTGGCGGACCGGGAATAATGGAAGCGGCCAATCGGGGGGCCACCCGGGCCGGGGGCAAGAGCATAGGCATGAATATTTCTCTGCCCCAGCCCCAGCTACCGAACCCTTACATAACTCCAGAATTGAACTTTACCTTCCATTATTTTTTCATGCGGAAATTCTGGCTGATGTACAAGGCCAAGGCCGTGGTCGCTTTCCCCGGTGGCTTCGGCACCCTGGATGAGTTCTTCGAAATAATCACCCTGCTGCAGACCGGAAAGGTCTCCCGCAAAGAAGTATTGCTCATTCTGTACGGAAAAGAGTACTGGGATAAGGTGATTAACTTCCGGGCTCTGGTTGAGTGTGGGGCGATCACCGAAGAAGATGTCCGGTTGTTCTCTGTTTTTTCCTCACCCCAGGAAACTTTTAATTATCTGAAAAGGTGCTTGCCAGAAATGCATTAAGAAGGTCGGACTGCTTTTTCTGGCTTCCGGCGTTTTTTCAGGAAAAACAACCAGAAGACAGCCAGACCCACGAGTACTCCGCTCACGTCAGCCACCCAGTCCTTCCAGTCGCACTGTCTGCCGGGAACAAAACTCTGGTGGAGTTCATCCAGCAGGCCTATAGAAATGCCGGTCATAAATGTCAGATAAGCCCCGAGAAAGGGCAATTTGGGAAGGTTGTTAAAAAAACCTAAGGCCAGCAGAAAACCCAGCCCGGCAAACTCCAGCCAGTGTGCTCCTTTATCCCAGAAAAGCAGACCGAATTTTAACTTCAGACTCCGACCCGACAGAAAAAAGATGAGACCACAATATAACAGGGCGGGAGCAAAATATAACCAGCGCTTTTCAAATCTCATTATCCAAATCGCCTTTTCAATAACTGCTATTTTACCAGCGGCTGAAATTAAAACAAGTCCCAGCCTCAGAGCTGCTTTTCTTGACTATCTGAAAAGGGTATGATATCTAACAGGTAAAAACGATGTATAAACAAACAACTTATCTCAGCGGCCTGGAATATCCGGGCAGGTTCATCATCGCCGGCCAGCTTAAGGAAGGCGATGAAGTCTGTATGGTTTACGGATTGACCGGTCGGTCACCGGCCAGTCAGGCCCGGCGCCTGGTGAAGAAGGAAAACGGGATCTGGGTCGAACCCACTGACCCCCGGGTAATACTTACCGGAAAGACAGAACTCCTGATCTATCCGGCTGCAATGTACTCCTCCGCCGGCATCGTCGTCTCCAACGGCAAGCACACGACTGACATCATGGGTCAGCTGGAAGCAGTTCGCCAACCGTTGCTGGCTCTGGTCAGAGCTCTGAAGGACTGGAAATACGAGCCCGACGAGCCAATCTTTACGCCTCGGATAAGCCTGGCCTTCGGGGGCGGATTTAACCTGGCCCTGAGTGTTATCAGGAGGGGAGAATTCGGCTCGGTTATCAGGAATTATTTCGAATTGCCCCTCATTCCCGGCAAGGGCTGGCTGGTTATGACTTACATGGGAATTAATGTCGACCCGCTGCCATCATTTTTTGGCGAACCCATTTTCTTAGAAATGTCGGGAAAAACCGCCGAAGAAGTGGCCGAAGCGGTTTCTGACTCCCTGGCTCCGGCTCCTGGGAAATCCGATCTCCGGGTGGCCTTGGTCAGCCTGCGGGCTTCGATTCACGACGGTCAGATCCAGGAAATTAAAATAATAAATAAACATGAAGGATAAAACGGTGGAAAACAAGGACCAGAGAACAGCCAGAACTCAATACCAGACTAAAGTCAGCGAAGATTTTCCGCCTTCACTGACGGTGGGTGAAACGCATTTCACCAAGAAGATTTCCATGCGCTACGGCGAGAATCCCGGATATCCCGCAGCCTTCTATCAGGAAGAGGGAGCTTCTGGTCCCAACATGGCTACCATGGAGGTCCTCCAGGAGGGCACCAAGGGCCTGAGTTACATCAATGTCGGCGATATGGACCTGGGGCAGTGGCTGGCAAAAAAATTGACCGAGGTTTTTCCGGGACAGACTGTGGCGGTGATTATCAAGCACGAAATGCCGAGCGGCGTGGCTCTGGCCGCCACCGGCCTGGAAGCCTTTCAGAAAGCCTGGCAGACCGACCCCCTGTCTAACTTTGGCAGTGTAGACGTCTTCAATTTCCGGGTGGAGGAAGACCTGGCTCGCCTTCTGGTTGAGAGCCCCAGAAACATCGAGGTGGTTTACGCTCCTGAGTTCAGCCCCGGAGCCCTGGAAGTTCTGGCCACAAGAAAAGTCCTCCGGGTGGTAAAAATGGGCGCTTTTCTGGACCGACCTTCCATAGACAATGGACTGGAAATCAAAAGGGTGGCCGGCGGTCTGCTCGTTCAGAAGAGATTCAATTCTCGTATCGTCTCGCCAGATTTCATCGATGTCGTTTCAAAGAAAAGACCCGATGACCGTCAGCTGCGGGCAGCCCTGCTCTGCTGGACGGTGGCCTGTTTTACCAGGTCGAATGCCATAGTCATCGGAAGTGAAGATAAGATCCATGGAATCGGTTCCGGCCAGCGCAGCCGGATCGATGCTGCCGAGGACGCCATCCGTCTATCCCGGCGCGGGTACGGACCGCTGGGCTGCGTCATGGCTTCCGACGCTTTTATGCCCTTTCCCGACGTGGTAGAACTGGCCGCCAGCAACGGCCTGACCGGCATAATCTATCCCCTGGGCTCGGTCAAAGACCAGGAAGTCATAGCCAGGGCTGACGAGCTGGGGCTGGTGATGATGGTAACCCGCAAACCAGGAGAAGTTGACTGCGAGCGTTGCTTCCTTCATAGATAATCGCCCGGAAGGAAATCAGTCTGATTGCTCCCGTGAACCGACATCAGAAAAAAGAACCCGGATTGATTTACACGATCCAGAGACACCTGGCTTCCCGCCTTCACTATGACCTCAGGCTGGAAGAGGACGGGGTCCTGAAAAGCTGGGCCATGCCAAAAGAGCCCCCGCTTTCAAGTACTACTAAGCGCCTGGCCGTTCAGGTGGAAGACCATCCTCTGGGCTACGAAACTTTCCAGGGCACTATCCCCGAAGGCGAGTATGGAGCCGGCCGGGTGGAGATCTGGGACAGCGGATTTTATCAACCTCTTTACCGGGATCAAAATATTAGAGAAATACTGATTCAGGGGAAAAAAATAAAAGGGGTTTACACCCTGGTGAGGATTAAAGACCGAAGGCGGGGCAAGGAAAACCTGTGGCTGTTTTTCAAGAACAAAAATCAAGGAAAGGCCGGATCAAAAAATGAAAAGAACTCAAAAAGAAAAACCGGGCAGAAAAAATAATAACCCCTGGCGGCTGCTCTTGATCCTGTCTCTGCTCTGGCTGGCCAACTGCAACCGTCAGGTTCAGAATCAGGTTCCGGGGCAGGACCCGCAGCCCGAGTTACGGCCAAAATTTGAAACCATAAAGAGCCTGGGGTTGCAGCAGGAAAAAGCTTATGATTTTCTCAAGCTGATAACTTCAGTCGGCGGCCGGCTGACCGGGAGTCCCGAGGCCGACCGGGCGGTTGAAATTACTTCCGCTCTGATGAGCGAGCTGGGCTTTGACCGGGTCTGGACCGAGCCAGTCAGAGTTGGTCGCTGGGTCAGAGGAGCAGCCGAACAAGCGTCGGTTAGAATGGCAGGAAACGATAAACAGACTCTGGCCATCTGCGCTCTGGGAAACAGTGTAGCCACCCCTCCAGAAGGGCTCGAGGCCGGAGTGGTTGAAGTCCGGAGCTTTGAAGAACTGACTGCTATGAAGGATAAGATTCCCGGCCGGATTGTTTTTTATAACACGCCAATGGACAGGACTGCGGCCGAGCCTTTCGTCGCCTACGGCCAGGCTGCCCAGTTTAGAGTCCGGGGAGCTGTGGAAGCAGCCAGACATGGTGCCCGGGCTGTCCTCGTCAGGTCCATGACCTTAAGAATTGATGATAATCCTCACGCCGGGCTTATGGAATACGATGACTCACTGCCCAAAATTCCAGCCGCTGCGGTCAGCACCGCCGGAGCCGAAAATCTACACCGCTGGCTTCATTCTGACCCGGAACTAAAGTTATGGCTGAAACTGGACTGTCGCCAGGAACAATCTGTGACTTCAGCCAATGTCATCGGCGAGCTGACCGGTTCAGTATTTCCTGAGGAAATAATTCTGGTCGGGGGTCATCTCGACAGCTGGGACCTCAGTCCCGGCGCCCACGATGACGCCGCCGGCAGTGCCGTGGCCATTGAAGTTTTAAGACTGATAAAAGAATCCGGCCTGCGACCGAAAAGAACCATCCGGGCTGTTCTTTTCATGGACGAAGAATTCGGAGGAACCGGAGGAAGGGCCTACGCCGCTTCAAAAAATCGGAATTCAGAAAAACATCTTGTAGCCATCGAGCAGGACAGGGGCGGAGCAGCCCCGGTCGGTCTGGCCTTCGGCCAGGAAATTTTGAAGGAAAAGCTGAAACAGCTGGAAACCTATCTGGAACCACTGGGTATAAACTGGATAAGATCTGGAGGTGGGGGAGTGGACATAGCTCCGCTGAAGAAAAAGGGAGCCGTCCTGGGCGCTCTGATTCCCGGCTCCCAGCGTTATTTCGATTACCACCACAGCGCCCTCGATGTGCCGGAAGCCGTGTCGCCCCGAGAACTGGAACTCCAGGCGGTAATACTGGCCATGGTGGCTTATTTCCTGGCTGAAGAAGGAGTTTGAGATGCGTTTGAACTTTGTCTGGCATTTTCATCAGCCTGTTTATAACCTGCCGGATTCCCGGATATACATTCTGCCCTGGGTAAATTTTCATGCCACCAGGAATTACTGGCAGATGCTTAAAATTGTGGAGGAAACTCAGTTTCCATGTACCATCAACCTGGTCCCGTCTCTTCTCCAGCAGCTCGATGACTATGCCCGGGAACGGGCGACCGACCCGGTTCTGGAAGCGCTCCAGAAACGGCCGGAAAAATTGAGCCAGGAAGAAATCGACAGCCTGAAAAGATTTTTCCCTCATCTTCATCAGGAAACATCGGCTCCGGGCTTGCAGCGTCGGGTGCTGGAGTTTTTTTTCTCTCCGCTGGCCCGCCCGGAAGAAAAAAGCCGGCAGGAACTCCTCGACCTGAGAAAAGAAATACTGGCCGGATTGCTGCCCTATTTTAAGAACCTCCGTCTGACCGGATTGCTGGAACTGACTGTAACCCCTTATTATCACCCGCTGCTGCCGTTGCTGGTCGACCTGGGACAGGCCCGCCCTGAAGCTCCCGACCTGCCGTCTTTTGAGCACCCGGAAGATGCCGTCTGGCAGTTAAACCGGGCCAGGGAGTACTTCAGCCATCTGTTCGGTTTTTCACCGTCCGGCCTCTGGCCTTCTGAAGGAGCCCTCAGCCAGGCGGCCTGCGCTCTTATTGCCAGAAGCGGCTTTGAATATACGATGACCGATGAACATCTTCTCTGGAAAAGCCTTGACCATCGCCCCAATCCTTTGCTTCTTTATCAACCATATGATTGCCATGGTCTTAAAATCTTTTTCCGCGACCGTGAGCTATCGGACCTGATTGGTTTCGAGTACCACCGCTGGCCGGCCGAAAGAGCGGTTGATGATTTCCTGAGGAAGCTGGAGAAAAGAGCGGCCGTGGTCTCAGATGAAGCCATCTGTTCCATAATACTCGACGGTGAAAATCCCTGGGGTGCATATAAAAACAATGGAATAGATTTCCTCAGACTGCTATTTGAGAAAATCAGGGCTTCCGGACATTTTCAACCCGTCCTTCCCGGAGATTATTTAAGTTGCCATCAACCTGGCCAATCACTGGAGCTTGTCTCCGGCACCTGGATGAATAGTTTTTTTAAGTGGGTGGGCCACCCGGAAAAAATCCAGACCTGGAACAGACTGGCCGCAACCAGAGAAAAAGTCGCTTTTTCAGAATACCTGGCTGTGGCCGAAGGTTCGGACTGGTTCTGGTGGGCAGGGGAGACCGAAGAGAAGGAATTTGACCTGCTGTTTTCAAGTTACCTGGAAAAAGCTGCTGCCCGGGAGAAATGAAAATGGAAAAGCTTACCTTTCTTTTTGCCGTTCATAACCATCAACCGCTGGGAAATTTTCCCGAGGTCATCCGCCGGGCCTTTGACCGGGCTTATCTTCCTTTTCTGGAAATGGTCAGCCGTTTTCCATCCTTTCGTTTCGCCCTTCATTTCTCGGGCTTTCTCTGGGATTATTTGCTGAAGGAGAGAAAGGACGGACTGGATCTGATAAAGAAAATGGTGGATTCGGGTCAGGTAGAACTCCTGGGCGGCGGATATTATGAACCCGTCCTGAGCCAGATTCCCGAAAAAGACCGGCTGGCCCAGCTGGCGCTTATGACCGAATTCCTTCAGGAAACTTTTGGAGTCAGACCGGAAGGCCTGTGGCTGACCGAGAGAGTCTGGGAACCGCATCTGGCCAGTCTCCTGAACCGGGCAGGTTTCCGTTATACACTGCTTGATGAAGAACATTTCCATTATGCCGGAATCAGGAACATCCATGGTTACTATATAACTGAAGATGAGGGACTGACCTTCAACGTTTTCCCGATCGACAAGACCCTTCGCTATTACATCCCATTCAGATCGCTTTCCGAGCTTGAGTCCTATTTTGAAAAAATCAGGCGGGAAGGTCAGCCCACGGCCATCATCGGGGATGACGGCGAGAAGTTTGGTCTCTGGCCCGGAACCGAAAAATGGGTCTACGAAGACGGCTGGCTGGAGAGCTTTCTGAAATTTCTGGAGAACAGCCGGCTGGAGATGATGACCTTCAGCCAGTATCTCAGTAAAAAAGCTCCCCTGGGCCGGGTTTACCTGCCCCCGGCTTCTTACGAAGAGATGATGGAATGGGTGCTCGGGCCTGACGAACAGCGGGAATTCATCCAGCTCAAAAACAGCCTGCCGCCGGCCGCCCGCCGTTTTCTCCGGGGCGGCCTGTACCGTGATTATTCCCTGAAGTATCCTGAAGCCCATCATCTTCGTTGCCGTCAGCTCCAGGTGTCTTCCGAGGTCAGCCAGAGCGACGACCTGGAGGCCAGAAAGGACCTGTACCAGGCTCAGTGCAACGATGCCTACTGGCACGGGGTGTTCGGCGGGCTTTATTTGCCTCATTTGAGACGGGCAGTATATGAAAAACTGGTTTCAGCCGAGCTGAAGCTCCCGTTCGTCAGCGGCTGGGAAAAATTTGATTTCGACCTGGACGGTCAGGACGAGTACCTTCTCAAAAGCCCTTCCTTCTTTCTCTGGCTCAAACCGGAGGCCGGAGGCGGAATTACAGAAATAGACGACCGCTATCATGGCTTCAACCTGACCGACGTCCTGACCAGGCGTCAGGAGTTTTACCATCTTTTCTCCACTTCCCGGGATGAACATTCTGAAGGCAAATCCATCCACGAACTCAGCCGGTCTCTGCGGGGCGAAGCCCAGGCCTGGCTGAAATTTGATAATTACCGCCGGCTATCATTTCTGGAAAGGGTCCTTCCGCCGGACGTCAGCTATGAAGACTACGGGGACACCTATTTCAGGCAAACCGGGGAATTCATTGAAAAACCGTTTTCAGCCAGGCTGGAAGACGATACCCTGGTTCTGGAAAGGCTGGCCAGGCTGGAACTTCCTGCGGGCAGCTGTCAGCTCAGGTTGTGCAAGCGAGTCAGGCCCGGGCAGAGAGCTCTCCTTTTTGTCTATGAAATAGAAAATCTCGAAACCCGGGATCTGGACTTGACCCTGACCTCAGAGTGGAACCTGGCTTTCTTTGAAAATGAATACCGGGTAGGGAACAATCGGGCTGAATTCTTTGCTGGAGAACTATCGATAGAAGCTCCTGAGGCCTCAGCAATCTGGTTCTTTCCGGTAAAGACCGTTTCTCAATCGGAAAAAGATTTTGAAATAATTACCCAGGGATTCAGTTTCCATCCGGTCTGGAGATTGAAGCTGGCCGCGGGGGAAAAAAGGCTTGTTTACCTCACCCTTCAGCAGCGAAGATAAATTAAATACAGTCCCGGCTGCGGGAAATCTTTTTTCAAACAGTTTATATGGTATAATTTAGCCGAGTCTGTAACCTGGAGAAGGGAATTTAATGAGAGACCGGATTGAACCAGAGAAAAAATTTTTCTGTCTGGTGCTGCACAGCCATATTCCTTACGTCCTCAATCATGGCACCTGGCCTCACGGGACCGACTGGCTTTTTGAAGCCGCGGCTGAAACCTATCTGCCGATTCTTGAAGTCCTGAGCCGGCTGGAAAAGGAGGGCCTTAAATCCGGCCTGACCATCAGTTTCACCCCAGTTCTGGTGGAGCAACTCAAAGGCCAGAAGTTTGGGCGGGGATTCATCGATTATCTGACGATGAAGCTTGAGGCAGCGGTCAATGATTATCTCTACTTCCAGAAGTCCGGTCAGAAAGAACTGCTACCGCTGGCCCTGTTCTGGCGGAAGTGGTATGAAAAGATCTTCCGGCTGTTCGTGGACGATTTCGGTTCCGACCTGATTTCGGCTTTTGCCCGCTTCCAGGAGAGCGGTCAGGTAGAAATAATCACCTCGGCTGCCACCCACGGCTATCTGGCTCTGCTGTCCCGGGATGAAAGTGTTGCCCACCAGGTCCAGCAGGGAAAATTTGTCTATAAGCGTTATTTCGGCCGCCAGCCGGCCGGTTTCTGGCTTCCGGAATGCGCCTACCGCCCCGGTTACTCCTGGAAACCTCCCCTGGGTCAAGCAGACCCCTATCCTCGAAAAGGGGTGGATGAAATTCTTGGTCTGCATGGACTCCGGTATTTTTTTGTTGATTCCCATCTGCTGAAGGGCGGCGAGGCCCGGGGTGTTTACCTGGAAAAGTTTCCTGCCCTCAGGCATCTCTGGGAAAGATACAGAGAAAAGTTCAAGGCCGGGCCGGTCAGACCACAGGACCCCTACCAGCCTTACCTGGCCCATCCCTCACAGGTCAGTTTCCTGGCCAGGGATGAAATCTCAGGTAAACAGGTCTGGAGTCGTTTCCAGGGTTACCCCGGCGACGGTCATTATCTTGAATTCCACAAGAAGCATTTTCCCGGGGGGATGCGTTACTGGAGCATCACGGCTCCCGATGCCGACCTGGCCGATAAACAGCCGTATGATTACAGCCAGGCCCTGGAAAGAATAGAAGCCCATGCCGGGCACTTTGTCTGGCTCTTAAACGAAACCCTGAAGAATCACCGGGCCGGGGTTATCCC
>CAZDZU010000007.1:0-2700 GCA_964509995.1 uncultured Eubacteriales bacterium
ATGACCGCCCGGTCGGTGGCTCCGGGGAGGACGAAGCCCTCGTTGTAGTCGGTATGCTCGCCGATCAGGTTCACTCGCCCCGGAGAAGCCAGCAGGAGAGGCTGGCGGCTGAATTTCTTCTCAAAACTCTTTCTCACTGATTCAATCAATCTTTCCATTCTGACCGCCTTAAAAATAATTGCCTGACAGCAGAAGATTAGATTTATCAGTTTATATTCGGCTTGTCAAAATAGAATCCGGCTTTCAAACCATCCGTGGGGATTTGTCAGCCAGAGCTCTCCGCCGGTCGTGGCCTACATGGGCAGCAGGAAACGCAGCCGGAGGACTCTCTCCGCCGGTTTCCTGTACGGTGAATAGCTGGTATCGGAAGGGCCGCCGATCTCCAGGTCGGGAAACCACTGCCACCAGTACATACCCGCCAGGTAGGGCCGGCCGGCCACCATGCGCAGGGCAGCTTCATAACACTTGCGCTGGACCACCAAGTCCACAGGCCCTTCCTTCTGCCAGTCCCAGGGATTCTGGGCCGCTCCCTGGACGCTGCGGTAGCCGATTTCGGTGATCAGTACCGGTTCCCCCCATTTTTCGGCCAGAGCTTTGATTTTGACCAGCAACCTGGCCCAGCCGTAGCACAGGTCGGAAACCGAGGGACTGGTCTTAGAGGTCAGTGTCGGATAAAGATCCTGGCCAATTAAATCCAGGGCATCCCAGAAGGTAACCGCCTCGGGTCTGCTTTCCACCTGGTCATCGGCGTAAACCAGGAGGCCTGAATAGACCTGCCTGATCCCGGCGATAATCTGCCGCCAGTCCTGTGCCCGGGCAACGGTTCCGTCAAGCTCACAGCCAATGCAGAACTGCTCGACTCCGGTGGCTGCGGCCAGGCCAGCATAGTGCAGGATGAACTGCTGGTAAGAGCTGAACCACTGCTGCCAGGCAGCTTCATTGAAATACAGGCCTATCTGTCCGCGCCAGTGATTCGGGTCGTTGAGCAGGTCAAGGTGCGGCTTGAGCATGACCTTCAGGCCCAGCTGGTGGGCATAATTGATCATGCGCACGACCGAATCGTCGTCTGGAGTATAGGCGCTGTTCCAATCGATAACTGTCGAATAGACGTTGTCCTGGTAGGCGGTGGCCAGAATACTGACCCAGGTGGCATTGGTCTCTTTGAGTTTCTGAAGTGATTCTTCAGCCCGCCAGGCACTGTAAGCATCGCGGGAATAACCGGTAAAGGCCACTCCCTTTTGAAATTCCCTGGAAGCCCGGAGCTGATTCAGGCGGCTGGAGCCGGATAAAAGAACCAGACCTGAGACCAGGACCGCGGCCAGACCCAGCGACAGGACAACCCTCTCTGACTTCATGTTATCTGTTAATATAGTAACAAATCCTGCCGGGGGAAGCAAAAACCAGAACCATCGTCGTTTGAAAAGTTGACATTACTATTGCCGGGTGTTAACTTATGAACAGGGAAAAAAGGAGTCCATTAATGAATAAAAAAATTTTATTCTTTCTGGTAGCAGTTTTCATTTTCTCTGCGGCATGCGGAGTGGGGATGCTGCCTTCAAGGGACCCCTGGTACGCCAAACACTATTTCATCATGCAGGATTTCGAAAGAGAAACCTACAAGAAATTGACCACTGAGGGAAGGGTGCAATTCCAGACTCTTTTCTGGGAAGCCCGGCAACCAGTGGCCAAAGAGCAATTCGACACCCGAATTGCTCATATTGAGCGAGTTTACAAGACCGAAAATCGTTCCCAGCCCTGGAACACCGACCGGGCCCGGATATACCTGCTGAATGGTCCCCCGGCTTCCATAGATTATCGTCAGAATACCGACTGGGCAACGACCGTCCAGCAGACCTCGGGAGCCACCGGCAGCCGGGAAATGGGAGACCGGACCAACGAGGACATCCAGGCCAACACAGCCGAAGTCTGGGTTTATCCCTATGATAAATATTTTGTTTATTACGTTTTTACCTTCTCTCCGCCAAACACCTGGCGACTCAGCCCCGCAACTTATCAGAATAACCAGTACGTGCAGGCTCTGGAAAATCTTAATAAGGACCTGACCTTCGGGATTGTGGAACCGGAAACCTATAAAGCCCGGCTGGAATCGCTGCCCCATAAATAAAAAAGCAGCGCTACGGGGATTCGAACCCCGGTTTGATGGCTGAGAACCACCCGTCCTAGGCCTCTAGACGATAGCGCCGCAAGGCTAAAAAAATACCAGATTCGTAATTTTCTGTCAATCAGGTCAAACAGCAGAAACCCCGGATCCTCTCAGCCTGAACAGCCTTACCGACGACAGCAAGCCCCTCTTAAATACAGACCGGCAGAGCGTTGCTACCAGGAATACCCCGGAAGCAGCTTGACGGCCGCTGGCGGTGAAACGACGCTCAGGATTTTAAGCAGCCATTAAACAACTTCCGGTCTCCGCGGAATCGAAAAGAAAGGCAAAATCAGAACTTTATCCTGAAGGAAACCTGCCTGTATCGCACCAGAAAATAGCCTGATTCTGCCTTCAATCACGATCTGCGGCCTCGGGCCGGGCTCCCATCGCGGAGTGAGTCTCGGCTTTCTGAGGGGGGAACTGACGGGACTGGTTCCCGGGAGCATGGAGATAGAACCCACCTCACCTCAGCTTAACATTGTGCCCGGGTTGATTCCGCTGACCATACGGGCATCCGGACTGTCTACAGGCTCCCA
>CAZDZU010000007.1:2800-15597 GCA_964509995.1 uncultured Eubacteriales bacterium
TTCCGCTGACCATACGGGCATCCGGACTGTCTACAGGCTCCCATAGCGGAGGGGGCCCCGCCTTCTAAGGTGGGGGGAACCGACGGGACTGGTTCCCGGGAGCATGGAGACAGTCCGGATGCCCTTTAAATAAAATTCCCTTTATAAATGTCCGGGTTGCCTTCCCCCCGGGCTACATCCGCCGCGACTGCAGAATCTTGGCCTGAGTTTCACCCCCGTTCAGCCGGTAGAGCATCGGCACCGGCCGGTCAAGGGCTTCATCATATTCCGGCTGGTTCTCCCAGCGATAATTCAGGACGCCGGCATAATCGGAGAAGTACTGCCAGCGCCGGCGGTTCAGGCCGGTTACCATATGGAAATGGTTAGCCGGCATACCCATCTTGACCAGGCTGGCCGGCAGATGGTCATAGGTCACGAAGGTGTGAGGCCAGGAATAATCTGATGCCCGGCAGACTTCTTCCGCCAGGAGCGGCGGCAGCGCAATGCTCTCGGCTTCACCCTGAATCATGGTGAACATTCCACTCAGGTCGGAATAGGCCAGGCGCCCGGCCAGTCCTCTTATCCCCGCCGGCGAGAGATAACTCACCGAGAAGCCAAGCCCCGGGAAGTAATACTCTATGGCTTTGAAAAGGAAAGCTTCCCTGGCGTAATCGAGCGAAGCCGAGCCGGAATTGTTGCCGTCGATAAAACCCCGCTTCATCCAGCCTTCATTCTCATACTGACTCAGGTCAATGCCAAGTTCCCGGGCTTTCTTCTTTATTTCCCAGGGTTCATAAACCTTGCGGAAATCCATGAACAGGGTCGGCTGCCCTCCGCTTAAATAGCAATAAAAGATCATGGTCAGCAGAGCCTGGATGTCGTTCTCGGTGGCAAAGGGAATGACCGGTTTTTTCCCGGTGTGATCCTCGCTGGAGTTGAACAGAGATTCGGCAATGTCGGCTGTGGTCATGGGAATTCCGCGCCGGTCGGAACCCCAGGCCAGCTGGCTGGTCCAGCCTCCGCCCACAGCGTTGACGTCTCTGAGATAATTCCTGATGATCAGGTAAAGGGCCAGGCCTTCGTCCAGTTTTTTTCGGTCTTCAGCCGATAGGGCTGGAGGTTTTATCCGCTCCAGCCCGGTAAGCAGGTTCTTTCTGGATTTTATGATTTCTTCGGTGTTGGTAAAGATCCGGTCTTTGAATCTGACATTTACCACCCAGTCCCGCAGGGCCTTCAGCTCCTCCGGGTCATACCCGCCCTTTTTCTGGAGCATGTCGGCAAAAAGTTTCATCGATTCCCGCGTGGATTCCAGACCGAAATATTTTCTGGCCGCATGAATGTGATTCAGGGCGGTTTCCATCTGCATGGAATCGGTGTCGATGGCCACATATCTCTTGCCCCGCAGGGCCACCCGGGTCAGCAGGGCATATCCCAGGTCCACTATCTGTTCGGCAGTCTGTTTATCAAATTCAGGCTCGAGTCCGGTTTCGGGCATGTTGCCGATTACCATCTGGCAGAGCCTTCCGGTCTGGGCATAAGCCCCGACCAGAGCATCGATACCGACCACTCCCGGCTTGGGGGCATTGTTCCCGCCAACGCAGGCCAGCGGAGTATCGGGGCCGAAATGGGCAGTCAGGGCCAGGGCTGACTTCCCCGGAAAAAACCAGGTGTCGGGAACTATGAAGATGCCGGCTACTCCGGCCTCCTTAAATTCCCTGGCTCCTGAATCGGCTGTGCTCTCGGAATCCACCAGATGGGAACAGTAAAAAACATTGGGCGCACTTCCGTCGGGAAGACGGAGATGCCGGGCGAGCAATCTGGCGGTCATACGGCCAATATTAAAGGCACGAGTCCGGGAAGTTTCATCAATCCTCGGGTCGCAGGGGACAAAAACTCCCAGGGTCGGTCGGTCTGGATTCTTTTTACCTATGAAGGGCATGGCTCCTCCTTTCAGGCTTGTGGATATATGAATGGTTGTTCATATATTATGATGTTTTCTGACTGGCCCTTGAGCTGACTCACTCGCCGCCGGTAACAGGCGGCCTGCGCTGAAGCTTTTATGATCCTCATGGCTGCGCCTCACCGGGCACACCCTCCCGGCGCCGGCCAAATCGCTCCCCGTTATCAGATATATTCGATCGTAGCCGGCGGCTTGGGAGTGATTTCATAAGCCACCCGGACCACGGTCGGAATCTCCCCGGTGATCCGGCTGGCCAGCCTGGTCAGCACATCCCAGGGAACGGGCGTCGGCTGGGCAGTCATGGCATCCTGGCTTTCAACCGACCTGATGATGATGATGTGGCCGAATTTTCTTCTGCCCTCCTCCACTCCGGTTCCCATGTCGTTCATCAAAACCGCAAACGCCTGAAAGGGCTGGAGCGGAGCCAGTTCTTCTTCCACGATTCTGGTGGCCTTGCGCACCAGTTCCACCCTTTCCGGAGTAACCTCTCCGATGATCCTGGTAGCCAGAGCCGGTCCCGGGAAGGGCATGCGTTTGAAAATCAGTTCCGGCAATCCCAGGGCCTTGCCCACTTCCCGCACCTCGTGCTTGAAAAGCTCTTTCAGTGGCTCAATGATCTTGAAGCCGAAGCCTTTTTCCGGATCAATCCCTATCTGCTCCAGAATGTTATGCTGGGTTTTTACCCCGCCTCTGGTCTCGATGATATCGGCAGCTATGGTTCCCTGAATCAGATACCTGGCCTTGCTCTTCAGAACCTGGCGGCCAAAAACCTTATAAAAAGTATTGCGGAAAGCTTTTCTCTTTTCTTCCGGATCGACTTTGCCCTTCAGGGCTTCAAAAAATTCATTCCTGGCATCCACTATTTCCAGGTCTATCCCCAGGCGGGCAAAGGCGGCCCTGACTTCTTCCGGCTCTTTTTCTCTCATCAGCCCGTGGTCAATGAATATGGTTTTGAGCTGCGCCCCCAGTGCCCGGTGGGCAAGCAGGGTGGCCACTGAACTATCAACTCCACCCGACAGGGCTGAAATCGCCCTATCCTTGCCGACGGTTTCTTTTATTTCCTCCACCTGGCGCTCAATGAATCTTTTGACATCCATTGTTTCCTCCGTATAAAAGGGTATAAAGATGATACAATAACCCGCCGAATGAAGTCCATAAAAAGTTAAAATTCGATTAATTTTTCAGTTGATTTTTGCTGGAAAAAATAGGATATTATTAGCAGAGATTTAAAAAGAGGAGGGCCTCCATCCAAGGCGTAAGATCGGCCGGAGAAGGACGCCCCCCGAGAGTCCTTCTCCCCTGCCCTCCTCGGGAGGATTTCCTACTCTTTTAGTCGACCCTTTGCGAAAAAAATTGAAAAATTTTTTCTGTATTTTTCCCCCTCTCAGGAAGTAAAATCAAGTCCTGAATTTCAATTTTCCCGGGAGTGTGTCATGAGAACCGTAATCAAAACTTCAAGAATTTCTCAAATTCTAATTCTGTCCGTGATGATATTGGCTTTATCCTCTTCCCTGCCGGCAGAAAGCCCGGCCAGACCCCCCGCCTACTATCAGAGAATACAGGAAATAACGGCCCGGCTGGAACCGGAAATAATCGCCCTCAGACGCGACCTTCATGCCCATCCCGAGCTGTCTTTCCAGGAAAAGCGAACGGCCGGCATAGTGGCTGACTATTTTCGTAAACTCGGCCTTGAAGTCCGGACCGGCATCGGCGGAACCGGAGTCCTGGGTGTGTTAAAGGGAACTCTGCCGGGACCCGTCCTGGCCATGCGCGGCGACATGGACGCCCTGGCCATCACCGAAGAAACCAACCTGCCCTTTGCCTCCAGGGAAAAGGTGGTCATTAACGGCAAGGAAACCGGTCTGATGCATGCCTGTGGTCACGACATTCATACTGCCATGCTTCTGGGTGTAGCTTCTGTTCTCAGCCAGATGAAAAACCAGCTGCCCGGAACTGTTCTGTTTGTGGCTCAGCCGGCTGAAGAATGGGGAGACGGGGCCGACAAAATGCTCAAAGACGGAGTCTTCCGGGATTATCGCCCGGAAGCAATTTTTGCCTTTCATGTGGACGACACCCTCAAAGTCGGATATGTGCATTATGTTCCGGGCTATGCCGGAGCCAACTGCGACACTTTCTTCCTGAATATTCACTCCGAAGGCTGCCACGGAGCCAACCCCGACCAGTGTATTGACCCGATTGTGGTCGGAAGCCACGTGGTTCTGGCTCTGCAGGCAATGATCAGCCGGGAAATAGACGTCCACGACCATACCGTTATCACCGTCGGCTATTTTCACGCCGGGACTGCCACCAATATTATCCCGGAGAAGGCCGAGCTCCGGGCCACCGTCAGAAGCTATGGAGAGGAGCAGAGAGTGCGGCTCAAGGAAAAAATAACCAGGACCATTGCCGGAATCTGCCAGTCCCACGGAGCTCCCTTTGAGCTTGATTATCAGTTCGGAACACCGTCATTATACAACCACCCTGAACTCCTGAAAGCCATACTGCCGACGGCCGAAGCTGTCCTCGGCAGCAGAGAGGCCTTGATTGAAGACCGGCCGGAAATGGGAGGAGAGGATTTCAGCTATTTTGCCCGGGAAATACCCGCAGTAATGCTATCGCTGGGAGTGGTACCCCCGCACCTGGAAAAGACCGCGGTTCACTCCCCCACTTTCATAGCCGACGAGCGGGCCATCGGCCTGGGCATCAAGCTGATGTCCTGCCTCCTCATGGATTATTCGCGAAAACCGGCCAGCCAGAGGGTTAAGAGCACCAGAAAATAAACAATTTTAGCCGGCGCCGGGCTCAATATATCTTAGGCCGACAAAATTTCTTCCGATTCAATTTTATAAGGAAATCTAACTTTTTAGCTCCGCCGATTATGGTCACCTTTATCCATAATTTAATACCTTAAAAGAGATCAAAACAGTCCGGAGGGATTCGACCCCCGGTGAAAATCTGGTTTCTGCGCGGTCCAGGTCAAAACAATTAAACTTTACTTGAGACTACACCGCTGGCCCTCTCCGCTTTCGTTTAATTGATAAAAAAGGTCTCTGATGGTAAATTGATTACATTCAGCCATGAAACTGCTCAAGCTCAACATCTCCGGCGTCCGCGGCATTGTCGGGCAGACCATTACTCCGGAACTGGTCATAGATTTTGCTTCAGCCTTTGGAACCATGCTCCCCGCCGGAACAGTCCTGGTCGGCCGCGACAGTCGCAGGTCGGGTCAGATGGTCCAGGAAGCAGCGGTTTCCGCTCTTCTTTCTACCGGGCACGAAGTCGTTAATCTCGGCATTTGCCCCACACCCATCATCCAGTTCCTGGTGAGACAGCACCGGGCAGCCGGAGCCCTGGCCATCACCGCCGGCCATAACCCGGCCGAATGGAACGCCCTTAATTTTATCAATGGCCAGGGCACCTATCTCAACGAATTCCAGGGCGCAGAGCTACTCGACATCTACCACCTGGGACACTTTGCCCACCAGAAGCTCAAAAAATCGCCGGCCGTTATCAACGAAGTAAACCCGGAAGAAGTCTATTTCTCCTGGCTGAGGCAGAGGCTGCGAACGGCTGAAATCAGCCGGGCCCGGTTCAAGGTGGTGGTTGACCCCTGCAACGGAGCCGGAGCCAGGCTGGTCAACCGGTTTTTCAGCTCCCTGGGCTGCGAGCTTATAGCCGTCAACAACGAGCCCAGCGGCTATTTTCCGCACGACCCGGAACCAAGGCCCAGAAATGCGGGCGAGGTGGCCTCGCTGGTCAGAGCCACCGGAGCCCATCTGGGCTTCCTTCTTAACAGCGACGTCAGCCGGGTCTCCCTGGTGACCGAGACCGGGGAAACTCTGTCGGAAGAATATACGCTACCGGTAGTGGCCAACCATTATCTTCGCAATCACCCAGGTGCGGTGATTACCAGTCTGTCTACCTCCAGAATGATTGAGGCGGTAGCCGGAAAATTCAAGGTTCCGGTAATAAGGACCCGGGTGGGTCAGTCGGCCCTCATCCAGGCACTTCTTCAGGAAGACGGGGCGCTGGCGGGTGAGGGAAGCGGAGGTATGGCTTTCCGCAGCTTCCAGCCGGCCTTTGACGGCTTTGTTGTTATGGGGCTGGTCCTGGAAGCTATGGCCAGCGAGCAGAAAAAACTGTCAGAGTTGACCGGGGCTCTGCCCCGTTATCATATCGTCAAGGATAAGATTGTCTGTCCATCTCATCGCCTGCATTCAATGGTAGCCGAAACCAGGAAACTCTATCCAAAAGCTGAAATCAATTCTCTGGATGGGCTTCATATTACATTGAAGGAGGCCTGGGTGCATATCAGAGCCTCCAGCACCGAACCGCTCATCAGAATAATTGCCGAAAGCCCCTCGGCAGTCAGAGCCCAGCTCGAGGTGGACAAAGTGGTGGCTTTCCTTAATCGATTACTCGGGTAAAAAATGAAAAAGAAATTTCCCCTCAAGGTCAGCATCTCCGGAGTCAGGGGAATTGTCGGTGAAAGCCTGACTCCTCAGATCGCGGCCAGGTTTGCCTCGGCCTTCGGCACCTACCTCGGGCCGGGTCCGGTGCTGGTCGGACAGGACACGAGGCCCTCGGGGACGATGCTCAGAAAAGCGGTCCTCAGCGGCCTGCTGGCCACCGGCTGCCAGCCGGTTGAAGTCGGGGTGCTCCCGATTCCCACCATTCTGTTTCTTACCCGGGAGAAGCAGGCCCGGGGAGCGGTAGTGGTAACCGCCAGCCACAATCCTTCTGAATGGAACGGACTTAAATTCATCGGGCCCGAGGGTCTTTATCTCCGCCGCTCCCAGGTGGAAGAATTTCTGGATATCTTTCATCAGGGCGAGTTCACCTTTGTGCCCGCGGAGAGAATAAAGGTCTCTGTCCAGGAGAAAAACGCCGGTCAGCTGCATCTTGATAAAATACTGTCACGGCTTAAAGTTAAGGACATCCGCCGTCGCCGGTTCCGGGTGGTGGCAGACTGCGCCAACGGCGCCGGAGCCACGCTGCTGCCCCAGCTGCTCAGCGAACTGGGCTGCGAAGTTCTCCTCATAAACACTGATCTCAGCGGTGATTTTTCCCACCAGTCTGAGCCGGTGCCGGAAAATCTGAAGGAACTTTCCCGTCGGGTCAAAGAATTCAGGGCTGACCTGGGTCTGGCCCAGGATGCCGATGCCGACCGCCTGGCCCTGGTTGACGAAAAAGGCCGGCCGCTGGGAGAAGACCTTACCCTGACCCTGGCCGTGGCTCACGTGCTCGGTAAAAAGCGCGGCCCGGTGGTTGTCAACCTGTCCACTTCGATGGCCATTGACGACCTGGCCGCCAGGTACCGGGTCCCGGTCATCAGAACCCGAATCGGCGAAATTAATGTGGTCGAAACCATGCTGGAGGAGGGCGCAGTCATCGGCGGAGAAGGCAACGGGGGCGTCATCTGGCCTGAAATACATCCCTGCCGGGACTCGCTGACAGCTGCCGGTCTGGTGCTGGAAATGCTGGCCGGAAGCCGGGAAACGATTTCGGCTGCGGCCGCAGAATTCAAGAAATATCGCCTGCTGAAGGACAGAATCGACTGCCCGGCCGAACTGGCTTTCCGGACGGTGGTTGAACTGAGGCGTCGCTACCAGTCTGAAAATATTTCCACTCTGGATGGTCTTAAAATCAGCTGGCCCGACTCCTGGGTCCATATCAGGCCTTCCAATACCGAGCCCATCATCAGGTTGCTGGCCGAAGCCCGCTCGCCCGCCCGCAGCCTCCGGCTGATAGAAAAGTTCAGGAAAGAAATTAAGGACATAATAAGGAAGCTGGCCTGAAATCCCGGCCTGCGGGCCGGGTTCTGGCGATAACCATAAAAGGAAGATAATTTAAGGACGATCGCCCGGAGGGAAAGATTGCCGATCATGGAAAGAAAAGCAATACTTTTCGCCGCAGCAGTAATCATGGTTTCTATCGGCTTTTCTCTGAGCGGCCTTCAGGCTCAGACTGCCTCGGCCGTCTGGCTCAGAGGCTACCAGAAGACGATTGAAAGCCAGAGGCTTTACTATCATTCTCCGTATCCCGGTCAGCTCCCGGCTCTGCTGGTCAGGGCCAGCGACGGCTCGATGAAAGCCGTCTGGGAAACCCAGGCTGTTCCCGGTGATTTCAGGGCCAGATCGGCGGTTTTTGTTTTCATGGGCGGGCTGGCCACCGGCAAGGGCAGCCACCGTTTCTATCTTAAGGTCAACGGGTCCAGTCTTCTTCAGTTTACAACTTCTGAGAACTCGTCCAGAAAAGAATGGACTGTTTCCAGCCCCGAGGGCCTGCAGCTTTCCTTCAGAACTGCCCTGGTCGACCAGTTTGACGAGCTCTTTGGCTATTTCTTTCTTACCGTCCCGGGAGCTTTGCTGCAACCAGAAAAACCCCTGCGGCTGGAACTTACTGCCGAGAAGGGAGGAAGTCCCGACTGGGTGATGGTTTTTGAACAGCCGCTTTCTTCCTGGGCCAGGCTTAAAGCCCTGCCAGCCATACTCAACACCCGCCCACCGCGGCAACCGCTGCTGCTGGAAATAAGTCATTTCGGCCCGCCGGTTCAGGTTCAGGTCAGGGCGGGCCGGAATTTTTCGGCTTCACGGAGGCTTAATACCGGCTACAATCAGCTCTTCCTTGAAGCCGAACCGGTCAGCAGTCCGGTCTCAATTGAAGCCACCGTTCTCAAAGGAAGAGAACAATTGTTCCGGGCAGTCGGCGAACAAAAGCCGGTCCGGCCTATGGAACTGTGGCTTCTCCCCCACTCTCACCTGGACATCGGTTACTCAGATTATCAGGAGGAAGTAGAAAAAAAACAATGGCAGAATATAGAAACCGCCATTGAACTGGCCGAGAAAACTCAATCCCTCCCCTCTGAAGCCAGGTTCAAATGGAACGTGGAGCAACTGTGGCCGGTTGAAACTTATTTAAGAACCGCTGACGAACAGAAAAAAGAGAGATTCTGGCGAGCGGTAAAAAATGGGTGGATAGGCCTCCAGGCCACGCTGGCCAGCCAGCTGACCGGCCTTTGCCATCCTGAAGAATTACTGGAACTCACGGCTTTTGCCAGGGAGCTGGAAACCATGGGCTTCCCCCCGATCACTTCAGCCATGATCACCGATATCCCGAGTTATAGCTGGTCCTTGGTGACTTCTCTGGCTCTGGCCGGGGTTCGTTACCTGTCCAGCGGACCAAATTACATGCCCGTCCTGCCCGACGGCGGCGACCGGGTCGGCTGGGCCCTGAAGACCTGGGCCGACAGACCATTTTACTGGGTCTCACCATCCGGCCAGGAAAAGCTCCTGTTCTGGATGGCGGGGCGAGGCTATTCCTGGTTTCATGGGCTGAACCTGGGCAATCTGAGGCTCGACAAACAAAGAGAAATTCTTGAATACGTGGCTGAACTCGAAAGCAAGAATTACCCTTACTCCATCGTCCAGGTTCGCTATACCGTCGGCGGAGATAACGGCCCTCCGGACCCGGACCTCAGCCGGGAAGTGGAGGCCTGGAATAAAGAATTCCTGACGCCCCGCCTGGTAATCGCCACCAGCGAACAGCTGTTCCAGGAAATGGAAAAGAGACACGGTTCGGAAATCCCGGCTGTCCGCGGAGATTTCTCTCCCTACTGGGAAGACGGCGCCGCTTCGACCGCCAGAGAAACCGCCCTGAACCGGAACCTGAGCGAACGGCTGCTTCAACTTGAAACTCTGTATTCCCTCCTGGCGCCGGAAGAATTTCTGAAAAAATCAACAGAGTTCTCTGAAGCCTGGCGCCGGGTGGTCCTGTTTCATGAGCACACCTGGGGAGCCCATGATAGCGTTTCCAACCCGGACGGAGAAAACGCGGTCAGACAATGGGAATACAAGAAGGCCATCCTGGAAAATGGAATGAGCCTCGCAGAATCGCTGGAAAAAGAGCTGCGGGCAATGATGAGCCGAAATCAGGACAGTCCTTTATCTGGCAGAAGAACGCTCGACATCATCAACACCACCTCGCTCACAAGGTCAGAAATAGTTTTCATTCCGGCTGAGCTCTCAGCCGGACTGGATCTGGTGCTCGATGAAAATCGACGGGCACTGCCTTCACAGAGGCTGGCCGACGGTTCCCTGGCCGTGGAAATAAACCAGCTTCAGCCTTTTCTGCCCGCCGTCTTGACCTCAGGGCCGGCAGCAGCTGGCAAGGTGGCCGGGCCAGGGCCGGGAAAAATTTCCTCGAAAATGATCTGCTCCGTCTGGAAATAAATCCTGACACAGGAGCCATAAGCAGTTTGGTCTTCAAACCGGCCGGAAATCTTGAGCTGGTTGACGGCGGAAAGTTTTCAGGGCTCAATGCTTATTTATACGTCCCCGGAACTGACCCGGAAAAAGCCAGGCCGGCCAGGATGCTCCAGGTCAGAATCCTGGACTCCGGTCCGCTCGTGGCTTCGCTGGAGATGGAGCTGGAAGCCCCGGGTTGCCGCCGCCTGAATACTATCATCAGGATAAATGGGATCAACGGCCGAATAGATTTCAGGAATATTCTGGACAAAATAAAAGTCAGGGAAAAAGAGAGCGTGCATTTTGCCTTTCCATTCCGGATGCCGCCGGCGGGAGTACGCCTCGACCTCGGCTGGGGAGAGGTCAATCCCTTCTGCGAGGAAATTCAGGGAGCCTGTCTGGACTTCTTTTCTGTTCAGAAAGCAGTCAGCCTCAGCCGCCCGGATTTTAACCTGACCTGGGTGACTCAGGATGTGCCCCTGGTTGAAATAGGCGACCTGACCGACGAAAGAGGAATCCAGGGGTTCCCCAGAGCCTGGAAAACAGAACTACAGCCTTCAGCCACAATTATTTCCTATGCCCTGAATAATTACTGGCACACCAATTACAGGGCCGACCAGGAAGGGGAGATCGAACTTCGTTATTCACTTTTTCTGAACTCCGGACAGGATCCCGCCCTGCTCAAGACCCGGGCCCTCCAGGTCAGCCAGCCGCCGGTCATCATGCCGGTCGATGAAAGCCGGGTACCACTTCAGCCAATTCTGAATATCGAGCCGGAAAGAGTCGTGGTCACCAGGTTAAAAGCGGTGCCGGGTCAGGACACTCCGGCTTCCAGACCGGCTCTGCTCCTCAGGCTGTACAATGCCGGCGGACAGCCGGAAATTGTTAACCTCAAGGGTCTTCTCTTTCTGGGGAAAAAAGTCTATTTCTCCAACCTGAAAGGCGAACAGCTGGACAGAGTCGCCGCGTCTTTCCGGATGCTGCCCCGGGAGGTAGTAACTTTGCGGGTGGAGTAAGAGTTTTAATTATATATTTTCATAATATGAACCTCGGGAGGCTTCGATGAAAGAAACTCTTCGGACAAAGGTCAGCCTGATAGTCATCACTCTCTTGTGTTTTCTAATCTGGACCGCCGCCCTGGCCCAGCCGGGCGGACAACCCGGGCCCATGCGCCGCAGCAGCCTGATGATGCTTCCTGATACCCAGCTGGCTCTGACCGACTGGTTCATCCAGTCATCAGCCCGCCTGAAGGCGGACGGGGCCACGCTCTCCAGGCCGGGAATTATGACCGACCGCTGGTATCCGACCCAGGTGCCGGCCACGGTGCTGGGCACTCTGGTTGAAAACAACGTTTATGGAGATGTGTTCTTCGGAAAAAACCTGGAGAAAATCAAGGCTGAAGATTTTCAGACCTCCTGGTGGTACCGAACCGAATTTCTACTTCCGGCCTACCCGGGACGGACCCGGACCTTTCTGGAGCTGGACGGAGTCAACTACCGGGCGAACATCTGGTTGAACGGCCAGAAGTTAGCCGACGCTTCTGAAATTTTCGGCGCCTTCAGGCGTTTCAGACTGGATATCACCGGGCTGGCCCGGAGCGGGGAGAGGAATGTCCTGGCCATAGAAGTTATACCGCCGGTCAGGGGTGAACCGACTATCGGTTTTGTCGACTGGAACCCGGCACCGGACGATCACAGCCTGGGCTTATGGCGTCCGGTAAGAATCAAACAGACCGGAGAGGTAACCATTGAAAACCCCTTTGTTCAGACCAGCCTGGACACGGCCACGCTGAAAGAAGCCAGGCTGACCATCCGGGCCGAGGTTCGAAATCACTCCACAAATCCCGTGACCGGCAGTCTGGAAGTGGAACTGGAAAACATCAGACTTTCGAGAGAAGTCAAACTGGGACCGAAAGAGGTCCAGACAGTGATTTTCAGTCCGGAAACCAACAAGGAGCTGGTGCTCACCAATCCCAGGGTCTGGTGGACTCATGACCTCGGCCGCCAGGAACTTTATCTCCTGTCCATGGCCTTCCGGCTGAAAGGCCCGGCCGGGGAAGAAAAGCCTGGGGTCAAACAGCCGGCAGTCGCTGACTCCAGCCAGCAGACAGCCCGGGAAAAAGAACAGGAAAAAACTGGCAATCGGGAAAAGGATAAGGACAGGATGAGGATCCCGCCGCAGTTCATGGCCCTGCAATCTGTTTCCGACTCGCTGGTCCTGCGCTTCGGAATAAGGGAAATCAGGGATTACATAAACGAGCAGGGGCACCGTGGCTACATGCTCAACGGCAAAAAAATTCTCATCCGCGGCGGCGGCTGGACCGATGACCTATTCCTTAACAACCGGTCCAGGAAACTCCGGGCCGAGCTGATGTATGCCCGCCATATGAACCTCAACGCTCTGAGGCTGGAAGGCTTCTGGGGAACCAGCCGGGAACTTTACCACCTGTGCGACGAGCTGGGACTGCTGCTGATGGTCGGCTGGAGCTGTCACTGGGAGTGGGAGAATTATCTGGGGAAACCGGCAGACCCCAGATACGGCGGCATAATCAGTCCGGAAGACATAGCGCTGGTGGCTGCTTCTTTCCGCGACCAGGTGCGCTGGTTGCGCAA
>CAZDZU010000008.1:0-15563 GCA_964509995.1 uncultured Eubacteriales bacterium
GGTTTAACCCCGACCGCCGGACCCGGATCCGGTTAGCGGATTTTCTGGAAGACCCTATTTAATCAAATTTCCGTCGCCGTCCAGAAAGATTATTTCACCCAGCCCGAGTTCCCGCAGCGATTTTTCAATTTTGCTTCGATCGCCGACCACTACCCAGACTGCGCTTCCAGGCTGGAGGACCTTTCTGGCGGCCCGGTTGAGATCTTCGATATTCAACTGACGCAGGCGCCAGGCGTATTTCTGAAAATAGTCATCCGGCAGCTTGAAATTGGCCAGTTCCACCAGAGAATTCTCCACTGCGGCCATGGTTTCCCACTGACCCGGCAGCTGATTTATACGGCTGCTCAGGGCATTCTGATATTCTTCGCGGGTTACGGGCTTTTTCCCGAGGAGTCCATCCATTTCTGCGGTCAGCTCCTGGATGGTTTCCCTGGTCTTGTCCAGCTGAACCGGGGCCACGACGATGAACGGGCGCTGGGCCCTGGCCGGCAGGATGACCGAGAAAGCTCCGTAACTCCAGTGCTTGTCCTCTCTGATGTTCATGTTGATTCTGGACACAAAATCTCCGCCGAAAATGTAGTTTGTCAGGTCTATGGCCAGGGCGTCGGGGTCAGCCGGTGGGGGAACCGGCAGGCCGGCCATGACCATCGACTGCGGAGCCCCGGGCTTATCAATCAGATAGACTGAGGGTCTGGAACGCGGCTTGACCGCGGCCAGGTTCTTCCGGGGTATCTCGCCCGGCCGCCAGCCCTTGAAAATGGTCTCCAGCCTGGGCTTAATTTCAGCCATAGTTATGTCCCCGGTCACAATCAGGGTTGAATGGTTGGGTTTGAACCAGGTCTGGTGGAACTTCTTGAGGTCTTCCCTGGTTATTTTCTGCACCGTCTGTTCGTAGCCGCTTCCGGTCAGAGGATTGCTGTAAGCATGGCCTTCGCCAAAAATCAGTTTTGGCAGCACTCTTATGGCCAGGGCAGTCGGAGAGAATTTTTCCTGCTGGATTCTGGCCAGCTGAATCTTTTTCAGGCGCTGGAAGTCAGCCTCGGGGAAGTCCGGATTAAGAATGACATCAGCATATATATCCAGAGCTTTATCCAGGTTCTCCTTTATCACTCCCAGGCTGACATAGGAAAAGTCCAGGGCCGAGCTGGCTCCCAGTTCCGCTCCCAGCCGGGCCAGCTCTTCGCTGATCTGAAGAGAACTTCTACGGGTGGTGCCCTCATCCAGCATCTGCAGGGCGAAAGAGGCAGTGCCGGGCAGGGCCAGCTGGTCGGCGGCATATCCGGCGTCAACCATCAAACCGAGCCGGACGTAGGGAATGGTATGGCGCTCAGCCAGGATGATTTTAAGACCGTTGCTCAGAATCGCTTTCTGGATTTCCGGGAACCTGGCCTCGGGGGCAGCCGTAGGTTCGGGTCTCTGACTCCGGTCGACATCAGTTTTGGCGGCGCTCAATTCGGGATAGGGATGAATCTCCAGCACATAAACTCCGTCCGACAGCCATTTCAAAGCAGTTTCCCTTATAACCTGGGGAGTGGCTTCCCGGACGTGCCTTAAATTTTCCTTATAATAATCCGGCCGACCGCCAAATACCTGGCTTCTGGCCAAAATGTCGCTTTTTCCGGAAAAACCACCTATTTTTTCGATTCCCCGGATGAAGTCCGTGAGATAACCGGTCCTTACCCTTTCGAGTTCTTGCGGCTCTGGTCCGTCTTTAAGGAAGCGGGCCAGCTCTTCCTTTATGGCCCCTTCCACCCTGGATATTTCTACTCCTGGCTTGATATCGGCCGTGATGAAGAATATTCCGGCGATTTCTCTGAGGTCTACGTAAGCGGATACGCCAGAAGCGATCTGATCATCATAAACCAGCCTTTTGTAGAGTCTCGAATTCTTGCCCTCGCTCAGGATGCTGCTGGCCAGGTCCAGGTAATCAGCTTCGGCCGTGCCCCATTGCGGGATATTCCAGGCCAGATAAATCCTGGCCTGAGAAACCCTGTCCTGAACCTGCTGGCGCTGCTCTCCGCTTCTTTTAGCCACCCAGGAGGTGTGACGGGCGACTGGCGGGGAGGGGGGAATGCTGCCAAAATAGCGCTTGACCTTCTCCAGAACTTCAGCCGGTTTTATATCTCCGGCAATCACCACCACGGCGTTATTGGGCCCATAATAGGTGGCAAACCAGTCATGGACATCCTGCAGGCTGGCCCGGTCCAGGTCTTCGATAGAGCCCCCCACCGTCCAGGAATAGGGGTGACCGGCCGGGAAAAGGGCTCTGGCCAGGAGTTCTTCAGCCACAGAGTAAGGCTCATTAGCGTATTGCCTCAGTTCGTTCTGAACCACACCCCGCTGTTCATCCAGTTTGGCTTGGTCGATTGCTCCTTTTAGGTGTCCCATCCGGTCCGATTCCAGCCAGAGGACCAGATCCAGCGCCGGGACGGGGACCGTTTCAAAATAATTGGTCCGGTCTTCATTGGTCGTGCCGTTGATATCGGTGGTCCCGAATTTCTGCAGAGCTTTGAAGAAGTCGTCATTGTAATGCTCGCTCCCGTTGAACATCAGATGTTCGAACAGGTGAGCAAAGCCGGTCCTGCCCGGCTTTTCATTCTTGGAACCCACGTGGTACCAGACATTGAAAGCCACGATGGGAGCCTTATGGTCTTCGTGCAGGATAACGGTCAGACCGTTGGGAAGGACGTGTTTCTGGAATGAAATATCAATTTCTCTGGTGTTCTGAGCCTGGATTAAGGTCGGCCAGGCCCCAGTTAGCATTACAAAAACCAGAACAACGGCGAAAGTTCTGATGGCCTGGCTCACCGGAAAATTACTGTGACTGTTCATAAGATACTCCTTTTAAGCTTCTTTCATATGAATACGAAAATTATTGGTTATGGTTCCTTGTTCAGGGGTTTGCCTTTAGCCGGGAAGCAAGTTCCCGGCCCAGGTCGCGGGCTTCCTTCAGCCGGCGGGACTGTTTTTTAAGCTGTCCGGGTTCTCCGGCCGAGACAAAAACCATTCCAACGATATCTGCCCCGAGATAGTTGAAGATGTCCTGGTAAGCCTTCAGGGCATTGATACCGCCCGATGAAAAGACATCCCGGTCAGCATAGGTCAGAATCAGTCCTACCTTTTTGTTTTTGAAGCAGGCATATTCTTCTCCGCCGAAGGCATACCAGCGGTCTATGAATAATTTGGTCTGGGCGTTAATGGTGAACCAGTAAACCGGATGGGCCAGGATAAAGCCATCGGCTTCCCTGAGCTTCGGGTATATCTTTTGTAGGTCGTCTTTCTGGACGCATTTTCCCGGGCCCCTGTCCCGGCAACGGTCGCAGGCCCGACAGGGGTTTATTCGCAGCCGGGCCAGGTTAATGACCTCAACCGCCGCCCCGGCTTCCCTGGCTGCCCGGGTAGCTTCCAGAGCCAGGGTGGCACTGTTGCTGTCTTTCCGCGGGCTGCCGGTAAAAACCAGAATTTTCTTTTTCATTTCATTACTCCTTCTGGTTTCCAGACTGGCCTTTGATGATGGTCATCAGGGCAATGATTACCCAGACCGAGTTAACGCCGACTGATGGATAAGCGCCGAAATGGAAAGCGTTCAGAAGCAGGCAGGCGCTGCCGGCCAGGTTGAGAAGCTGATAAGTTAAGGAATCGCCGGGGAGTTTCCTGTTGGAAACCAGGAAATAGGCCAGCAGCAGCATCAGGGCTCCCAGCCAGCCGGCCAGGTTGATCAGAAAGGTCTGGTTCATGGTAAAGAGCTCCAGCCTGAAAAGAAATAAATTGAATTATACAGGAAAGGCCGGGTCCAGGAAAGCTGAGAAAAAACCCTGAAGGCGGCGTCTGTAATAGCAGAAAGGAGGAAATCATGGCCGAGAGGAATTTCAACCCGGGAAGGAAAGAAAAACTGACGGTGGAAGAGTTCGTTCATCTGGCCATCAGGTCATTGAGAATGGGGGATTTCAAGGGCATCCACTCGGTTTACAGCGGGTTCAATGAGGCTTTCAAAAAATATTTCGGGCAGGACCCGGTGCAGGCCACCAATCGCCTGGCGGAAGAAAAAAAGATTGAAATCAGGCCGATAAAAGGCGGAGTGCTACTCTATCTTCCCGGAGAGGCTCCCTCTCAATCCAGGGGAGACGAAGCTCTGAAGAAGATGGGGCTATCTCCTGCGGAAAAAAGCGGCCAGGTCTGATTCCGGTTCAGGGGCGGGGCAGACCGGGGGGCTGGTCGGAGCCGCCCTCGGAGAAAGATTTCAGTTTGTCCCGCAGGGTGGATTCGGCCAGTTTACGCAGGGCCTTGGTCTCGATCTGGCGGACTCTTTCTCTGGTGACCTTCAGCTTCTGGCCGATTTCTTCCAGGGTATGTTCCTGACCGTCTCCGATGCCGAACCTCATCTTGATGACCGTGGCTTCTCTTTCGGTCAGAGAATTGAGGGCTCTGGTGATCTGTTCTTTAAGGTTGGCCCTGATGACAATGTCGGCCGGCGAGGGGTTATAAACATCCCGGACGAAATCTTTGAGGAAGCTCTCTTCATCGTCCCCGATGGGAGAGTCCAGCGACAGAAGTTCCTGGCTGTCCTGAAGGATCTTGCTTACCTTCTGCACCGGCATCCGAACCGCTTCGGCTATTTCCTGTACGGTCGGTTCCCGGCCGGTTTTCTGCACCAGCTCCTGGTGAATCTTCTTGAGGCGGTTAATGGTTTCCACCATGTGCACCGGGATCCTGATCGTCCGGGCCTGATCGGCTATCGCCCGGGTGATCGACTGTTTGATCCACCAGGTGGCATAAGTAGAAAACTTAAAACCACGGTGGTAATCGAATTTCTGCACCGCTCTCATCAGTCCCAGGTTTCCTTCCTGGATGAGGTCGGACAGGCTGAGGCCCCGGTTGACATAGTTTTTGGCAATCGACACTACCAGCCTGAGGTTGGCTTCAATCAGCTTGTTTTCAGCGTGTTTCTGAATTTTCTCGCCCCGGCTGACATCTCGCAGCACCCGGCGCAGGTCGCTGGCCTCGAGCCCCGATTCCTTCCGGTAGATTTTCTCTTCGGACAGGCAACGGTTCAGCTTTTGTTTCAGAGTTTCTGTCGCCGGTTTCTGTTTGGTTTTCTGGAGAGCCAGCTGAATTTCTTCTCGTTTTTCCTCGAGCTCGTTCATGACCTGAAGGATGTCTCGCAGTCGACTTATGGTGGCGGCCATTTTTTCGGGGGACAGATGCAGTTCTTCCAGAATACGGTACATGTGGATGATCAACCGGCTGCGGGCAAAGGTCTGGCGGGCGGTTGGTCTAAGACCTGAAAATTTTTCTGAAAGCCGGTAGAACTTATCAAGGGTCTGGCGCAGGCTCTTAACTTTCTTCCAGGCGGAATCATCCTCGAAATCCTCGGTTTCATCAAAAAAGCGCAGGAAGCGCTCGGGTTCAGTTTCGGCCAGGTCGCGAAGCGAAAGAATGTCCTTGATGGCCAGCCTGGTCTTGAGGAGGGCCCGGAGCTGAATCTTTTTCCCCCTTTCCATCTGGCGGGCCAGGTCGATTTCATCCTGTTGTGAAAGGAGAGAAATTTTTCCCATTTCCCGGAAATAAATCTTGATCGGGTCGTGGTCGGATTCGAGCTGTTCGCTGGCCTTGCTGGCCTCGGCTTTGGCGGTCTTGGGCAGTATGTCTCTCAGTTCAAATTCGTCAAAATCATCAGAAATGCTTTTCAGCTTGTTAGCCTGCTGCAGCTCCGGTTCCAGGGCCTTATTGAGAAAAAGGGGGTCCAGGTCGGGGCTGAAAATCTCCGGAGACAGAGTCTGCTCCGGCGTCATGAATTGAGATTTTTCCTGTGGTTTTCTGGTCGTTTTCTTCTTAGAAATAGTCTTCTCTTTTTTAGGTTTTTTACCCATGAGACCCCTGAGATTCTCGCCCCTTAGCCTGCGACTGAGGGAGAGAAATTGTTTCTAACTTTAATTCCTTACTATAAATAAGCCCGCCAGCTTCCTTTGTCAAGCAATTTTAATGCATCCATCCTTGAAGAACAAGGTTATATATTATAGAATAATTACCCAATTAGTAAAGCGGAGTCGTGATGAAAAAAAAATGGTCGGTAATAGCCACTCTTCTCCTGTTAAGCTTGAGCTTGATAGCTGTGCCGGAAGCAGTTTACGGGCAGTCCAGGCCCAGATCCCAGAAGGAGCTGCTCAGGGCTCTGCCAGAGAAGTACCGTAAGTGGCTGGAAGAAGAGGTGGTCTACATCATTTCCCAGAAAGAAAGAGAAGTCTTTCTGCGGCTGGAAAATGACCGTCAACGGGACATCTTTATCGAGGCCTTCTGGAAGCAGCGCGACCCCAACCCCAATACTCCCGAAAATGAATTCAAGACAGAACATTACCGTCGTCTTGAATATGCCAACAAGCATTTTGGCAAGGAATCTCCGGGGCCTGGCTGGCGCTCGGATATGGGAAAGATTTACATAATGCTGGGAGAGCCCCAGTCTACCGAGAAATATGAAAACCTGTATGACCTGTATCCGACCATAATCTGGTTTTATCAGGGAATGGCCGAATACGGACTGCCGAATGCTTTCTCGGTAGTCTTTTACAAACCGGACGGCACCGGAGAATACAAGCTTTACTCACCAATAAAAGACGGGCCGATGAAGCTGATGCCCCACTACAGCGGGGACATGACTGCCTATGCCGAAGCCTTCAGTAAACTGACTGATATTGAGCCCAATGTGGCCAAGGTATCCCTGAGCCTGATCGAGGGCGAGCCGCTAACTGACCTGGTGCCTTCTATTTCCTCTGATGTTTTGATCAACCAGAAGATTCCGGCAGCTCCGACCTACAAGGTCAGGAGCACCTATGCCGAAAAGCTCTTCCGGTACCAGGATATAATTGAGGTCGAATACACAGCCAATTACATTGACAGCGACGCCCTGGTCAGCGTCTACCAGTCGCCCTCTGGAATCTACTATGTGCATTACCTGATCGAACCCAAGAAACTTTCCCTCGAAAGAAACGATAACAATTATCAAACCACAATCGTGATCAACGGCATCGTGACCGACATGGAAAGTAAGCCGGTCTACCAGTTCGACCGCCGGATACCGCTGAACCTTCGCGGCGACCAGGTTGCCAGCATCCAGGACCGTCAGATGAGTTTTCAGGACGTCTTCCCCCTGATCCCCGGGAAGTATCGCCTGAGCATCCTGTTCAAGAATTTTATTTCCAAGGAATTTACCTCGCTGGAGACCACCCTGAACATTCCCGAGAACCAGTTGCAGATTAGCCCGGTTCTTCTCTCCACCCGCCTGACGCGAAACTCACAGTACCGAGGACTGAACAAGGCCTTCCTGCTGAATGACCTGCAATTTTCACCCACTCCGCGGAACGACTTTGTTCTGGGCGACCGGATGTATGCCTTCTTCCAGGTCTGGCCTCTGAGCCCGCAAATGAGAAATTCGGGCAGTCTGAGTTATGAAGTGGTCCGCGAGAATGGCGAAATCGTCAAGAGCTTCAGCAAGAAGCTGGCCGAATATACCGAGGGGAATGTTTTTTATGAGGAGTTTGTCCTGGAAGGCTGGACGCCTGCCAATTACACTTTGAAAGTTAATCTCCAGGATGGAAATGGCCATACAGTGGCGAGCGAAAAAGCTAACTTTTTCATCAGCCATCTGCCCGCTCTGCCGCGGTCCTGGGTGATGACCCAGCCGGTTGACGGCGATAACTCGCCAGTTGTCCAGCATGCCCTTGGCCTTCAGTACTGGAATAGGAAGGACCTGCCCAGAGCCAGAAGATACCTGGAAGCGGCTCATAAAAAAGACCCGGCTGAGCCGGTTTATGCCCAGGATTTTTGCCGTTTGCTGTATTTCGAGGAAAAGTACCAGGAAGTTCTGAATATTGCTCTGCCTTTCATCAACCAGGGCAACAAGGATTTTCTGGAAATAGTCGGTCAGTCCTTTCAGGCTCTCAAGCAGTATCAACAGGCCATCGATCATTACAAGCAGTATCTGGCCCATTTCGGAACCAATATCAATGTTCTCAATGCTATAGGAGAGTGTTATTATCAGCTGGGTGATATGGAGGAAGCTCTATACGCCTGGGAAAGGTCGTTGCAGATAGAACCCTCCCAGACCGGGATCAAAGACCGGGTAAAAGCAATTAAAGAAAAGAAGAAATAATCCATCAGTCTCGGTTGGATTTATAATATGGTATGGAGGTCCTGATGAAAAAGAATCAATATCGTTTCCTGTCAGTGCTGGCGGCGATATTTTTCCTGGCCCAGACCCTGGCCCTGGCTCAGGCCGGACGGGGGGTCGGACGACTGGGAGGAGTGGTGCTCGACAATAATGACAAGCCAGTGGTCGGGGCCAGACTGGTCCTGACTTATGTGCAGGATGCCGGCGGAGGTCTTAAACTTGAAGCAACAACCAATAAGAAAGGCGAATGGTCGTTCATCGGCCTGGGTTCCGGTCGCTGGAGCCTTATGGTTTCAGCCGAGGGCTTCGCTCCTGCCACCCAGGAGGTAACAGTCAGCCAGCTGGAAAAGAATCCAAGAATCGTCATCAAGCTGCAGAAATCCAGCGGAGGAGTTTCCATCATCCAGGATCAAGCCTCCCTTGAGATCCTGGACCAGGGCAACTCCTTTTTCAGAGATGGAAAGTACGATACGGCCCTGGCCATGTTTGAACAGTTCTATGAGAAAAACCCGGCCGCTTACCAGATTTTGCTGAACATCGGCGATTGCTACCGCGAAAAGGGCGAGACGGATAGGGCCATGGAATATTACAATCAGGTCATTGAAAAAGCCAAGGGTGATATGACCATGGGAGTTAACATCACGGCCAAAGCTCTCGCGGCCATCGGCCTGCTCTATCTGAAGCAGGATAACCTGGAGGAGGCCACCAGATATTTCAAACAATCGGTCGATACCGCTCCTCAGGACGAGGTGGTGGCCTTTAACGTAGGCGAGGTTTTCTTCACCAACCAGAGGCTGGACGAGGCAGAAAAGTATTTCAAGATGGCGTCCAGCATCAAGCCTGACTGGCCGGAGCCCTATCTTAAACTTGGCTATGTAGCTCTGAATAAGAATGATATGCCCGTGGCCATAGAAAATTTTGAAAAGTTCCTGAAGCTGGAGCCCCAGGATTCTCCGCGGGTGGCCATGGTCCAGCAGATTCTGCAGGCTATAAAGAAGTAAGAATCAAAATCCTGACTGACCAGAAGAAAAAGCAGCCATAGTTTCTCCTGCAGATTGTTCCTTTCTCCTGGGCGGTAATGTATATTATTTCTGACGAGGATGTATAATTAGGTCCTGTATATTAACAGGCCCGGACTGGTCTTATGGGAAAGAAAAAGAAACAGAAAAAGGGAAATCAGCTGGAGAAAACGGAAAGCAGGCCTCTGCCCGGAGGTGACGGCCATGCTTCCGGCAAACGGAAAAGCGAAGCGGACAGGATGCCGAAGACTTCCGGCAGAAAACAAATTTTATTTATCATCATCGGGCTGGCTCTGATTCTGATGCTGGCCCTGATTTTTTTGCTGGGACGAAAACCGGCCGGTTATCAGCCGGAGCTGATTCCTTCAGCCAACATTCTGTTGCTCACCCTCGATACGACCAGGGCTGACCATCTCGGCTGTTATGGTTATAAGGAAGCCAGAACACCCAACCTTGACCGGCTGGCCAGAGAAGGAATCCGTTTTGCCAGCGCTTACTGTCCCGCTCCTTTAACCCTTCCTTCCCACACCACCATCCTGACCGGACGGGAACCTTTCAGTCATCGGGTAAGAAATAATGGACACTACCTGCCGGCTGAAGTCAAAACCGTTACTGAGGCCCTCAGAGCCAGAGGCTATAAGACCGCAGCTTTTGTTTCCTCTTTTTCGGTCGATTCTCGCTTTGGCCTGGACCGTGGTTTTGAGGTATATGACGATACTTTTCAGGCCGATTTGCCCTTCAAGACGATGAATTCCGAGCGCCGGGCCGAGGACACCTTTTCCCGGTTTTCGCGCTGGCTGGATCAAAATTACAGGAACAGGTTTTTCTGCTGGGTTCATTATTATGACCCGCATCTGCCCTATGACCCTCCGGAACCGTTCAGCCAGGAATTCAGCGACCGTCTCTATGACGGAGAAATTGCCTACATGGATGTTTACGTCGGACGGATACTGGAGGCCCTGGAAGAAAAGGGAATTCTGGGGAAGACGATAATCATCGTGGCTGGAGACCACGGCGAAGGACTGGGGGCCAGGGTGGAGCAGGGGCACGGAGTCTTCCTTTATGAAGAGACGGTCAGGGTGCCCCTGATTTTCTGGAACATTAATTTCTTTACCAGGCCGGCGGTAGTCGAAGCCAGGGTCCGTCTGACAGATGTGGCTCCCACCATTCTCTCCTGGCTTCGGGCTGAGGAGGAAGCGGCTCAAATGCAGGGCCAGAGCCTGGATGGATTTTTCAAGCGGAAGGAAAAGAAAGACAGGGAAACGATCATAGAAACCTTTTATCCCCGGGAAAACTTTGGCTGGTCGGAGCTGGTCGGGATCATTTCCGGTCGCTGGAAATTTATCCAGTCACCGCGGCCAGAGCTCTTTGACCTCAAGGCCGACCCGGAAGAAAGAATGAATCTTTTCTCTGCCAATCAAGAGCTGGCTGTCGAACTCAGGCAAAAACTGGAGAAGGTTCTTTTGGGTTCTTCAACTCCCGGTCCCTCAGGGGCTGGTAGGCCCGAAGACCTGGAGCGATTGCGTTCCCTGGGCTATCTCAACCTGGCTCCGGCCAGAGGGCAGTCTTCCTACCCTGACCCCAAGGAAAAAATAGAATTACTTAAACTGATCCAGGAAGCTCAGGCTTACGAGTACCAGGAAAAATATGACCGGGCCGAGCAGGTTTATCTGAAAATTCTGGAAGAAACTCCGGATTCTCCGGCCAGCTACGTCAACCTGGCGCTGGCCAGGGCCCGACAACAAAAAATGGATGAAGCCATAGCCATCCTGAATCAGGGTCTGGAAAGGTTGCCCGACTCTGAAATCCTTCTGGTCAGGCTCGGGCATACCTACGCCTTCAGCGGAAAGTTCCTGCTGGCCCTGAAAACGATGGAAAGAGTGTTGCAGATTAATCCTCGGAACGTGGATGCCCTGACCGTCAGTGCCGGTATCCTGGATGCCGCCGGAAGAAAGGAAGAAGCCTGGTCCTTATACCGGAAAGCGCTCGAGGTCGAGCCGGAGAGTAAAAGCCTGCGAACAAGCCTGGCCTCCAGCCTGGCCTCGGCCGGCAAGCTGTCAGAGGCCATCGAGATTTACAGAAAACTCATCGAAGAATTTCCGGAAGACCAGAGCCTGTATCAATTTACCGGGCTGGCCTATTCTTACCTCGGGGACCATGACCAGGCCATCTTTTATCTGAAGCAGGCTGTGGCCATCATGCCCACCCGTTCCGGTTATTTCAATCTGGCTGTGGCCTGCGAGAAAGCAGGTCGGACAAAGGAAGCAGTTGAATATTTCCGACGCTATCTCGAAAATTCCAGTGGAGACAGAGAAGCTGCCATCCGGCTGGCACAGCGGGAACTGGAGCGGCTGGAAAAGAAATTAGGCGCGAAATAGAAACCTGTCGGCAATGACTGTCTTTATGAATATCTTTTAGGTTTTCCTCCGGACTTCGTGTCAGCCCCTGAACCAATGATCTGCCCGGGCCAGATATTTTATGGAGGGTCCGGGTTCAGGACCGGATTCAATTAAAGCCGCAAGGTTATATAAGTGAATCATCACCTCCCCCGCTTTGAGAAAGGTGTGGGGGATTCATCGATTTTTTTTGAAAGCTGGCCGACTCCGGTGTCGTATAACGGCTGACAGGTGGGGCGGCGGCTGGAAGACAATAATTTTTTATTTCTCTGGATTGTCCATTTTAAATGAAAGGTTTTTATAGCAGGACTGAACAGGCCAGCACCGATCGAGAAAAAAAAGTTCTGATTGCGGGGGCCTCGGGAGGCTATCTGTTTTTACAGGGGAAAATAGTTCTGTTATTAAAAGGAATCGATAACAGACAGTTGCGCTTTTCCGGGAAAATAAAAAGCCCGCCCCCGCCTTCCGGCGGGGACGGGCTTGAGCGTCTGCTTTAACTCAGCTTAGAAGGTGAACTTGAAGCCCAGTCTCATGGACCAGGAGCCGAATCTGGAGGACCACCAGCCGAAAGCGGGATGCGGGTCAACAACAGGATCCTGAGTGAAGAGCGTCTGCCACTGATCTTTGAAGGTGCCGTCGAGCATCAGGTCTTCATAATAGACACTGCCGAAATCAGGACCGGCATTGTATTGAGAACCGTTTCTGTTCAGGTCGAAAATTTTTCCGGTGATGGACTTGGTGTTGGTTATGTTGTTAACCTGGAGGTTAATGCCCACACCATACTTTCCAGCAAAGCGCAGGGTATATTCAGCATAGATGTCGGCCCAGATGTTCCAGGGCAGGCGGCCCAGGTCGCCGTAGCCATTAGGCCACATATAGGAATTGCAGAGGTTGATTCTGGTGCTCAGCGGATAGCCGCTTCTGGCGTAAGCAGTCACACCGACAGTTAATCCAAAGGGGAAGGCATAGGAGCCGTAGGCCTTGATGTAGTGGGTTCTGTCGTGAGGCAGAGGACCGCCGAGCTCTGTGCCGTCAGCCTTGAAGGGCATGAACCAATAGTCGAAATAACGCTCGACGTTGGGCGATACACGGCCGGCTTCATCGGAGCTGGCCAGACCGCCGTAGTTGCCCTGAACGCGGCTCAGGGTGTAGTTGATGCCGCCCTGCCAGTTGTGGCTGAATCTCTTTTCCAGGGCCAGGTTCAAGCCGTAGTAGTCTCTCTTGGCTTTGGGCATCGGCCAGAATTCATCGGAGATGACTCCGCCCTTGGAGACGGGTCTGGCCCAGCCATAACCGGGGTTGGCGAACATATAAATTTCAGCAAATACTCCGGGTTCAACTTCTTCATAGGCACCGATATCTTCAATGGTTCTGATCAGATGCTTGTAGACAGCGCGGGCGGAGAAGGACAGGTCTTCAAAGATCTTCTTTTCGGCGCCGAAGGAAATTTCCATCTGGGAAACAGGTTTCATGCTCGGGTCGACAGCGTCGAAGGAAGGATAGCGGAAGTCAATCGTTCCGAGGTACGCATTGCCGCCCGGAGTCTGGTCAGCCAGGTCTTCAAAGTTTCCAGTATTAATGAAATTATCCGCAATCAGTGTCCAGTCGAGTTCGTTCAGGGCGAAATAGCTGTTTTTCCACTTGAAACCGCCAAAAGCACCTTCAGCTAAGTAGAGCTTCATAACGTCGTAGTAAATGCCGAAGCTGCCGAAAACTTTAAGGCTTGAATCTCCGAAGACGTCGTAAACCAGACCCAGTCTGGGAGCCAGTTTGTCCTTGAAGTCAAACTTGATGGGGGTTATGTCATAGGCCGGGTCGAAGGATGGAATGTATTCATACTCAGTCCTGAGACCGAAGTTGAGGGTTAGCCGGTTGCCGATAGTCCAGGAATCCTGCAGGTAAAGAGCCCAGTTGTTGCTGTGGATATTCCAGGCCCAGCCATAAGGATAGGAACCGTAACCATGTCTGATGATGTAATATCCGTAGTCGCCGCGGCCATCAGGATATTCTGGGGGTTTAATGGAACAAGATCGGTTCCAGTAGAGGTTAATACGTGGAGCGTCCGGAGTATAGCCATAATTCTCGTGCAGCCAGATGAACTGGACACCGGCTTTCCAGGCATGCTCACCGGCTAAGTGCATGTAATAGGTGGCATCCAGGTTGGAACTGACTTTTTCCCTGAGCTCACTCTTCAGGTTAAGCCAGGTAGCGGAATTGGCCCAGCCGGCATAATGGACCAGGTCGGGTCTGCCCATGTCCTCATACAGACTCTGATAAATTGTATTGGGATAGCTGAAATAGTAGGTCGGCCCGGCCGGGGGTTTAATACCCTGGTTGCCAATATCCTGCCTGTGCCAGCCAGCTCTTAAAGAAACCAGCAGGTTGTTGGTTCCAGAATAGTCGGCGGTGAAAGCGGCGGAGAAGTTCGGATAGTCATAACCGTCCTGATAATAAGGAGTGTCAGGGTTGCCCGTTCCGTTGATGCTGGGAATGGAGCCTTTGTATCTGTAGAAATTGTTAACATAGCTGGCGGAGATTCTCAGCCCGGTCATCGGGGCAGCTGTTAACTTGATGGAAGCGTTGTCGTATCTATACCAAGTGAGAAAATTGTAGTAGGGCCCTTCTCTCTGGTTAAAATCGCGCAGAGCGGTGGTCTGGGAATAGATGGGGTTAAAGGAACCAAAGAACCACAGCCTGTCCTTGATGATATAACCGCCGAGGCTGAAAACGCCTTCCATCCGGTAATATCTGTCTCTGGCTTTCCCGCCGTCAAAGAACAGGTCGTCGTTGTTGACGTATTCATAGTGCTGGGTGGTCGGGTCGTAGGGGTCAAGCCGCAGATAGTCTCTCGCTTTGCCCTGCATCCAGAGTTTGTTATTCTCGTAGAAACCGATAACATCGCCGTGGAAGGTGTTGCCTCCAGAGCGGGTGACAACGTTCACCACGCCGCCCATGGAGCCGCCGAACTCAGCGTTGTAGCCGGAAGCAGTGACCTTCAGTTCGTCAACCAGTTCCAGTACGATGTTCTGAGCTCTGGTTCCGACGTGGATTTCGGTAACGTTGGTGCCGTCGACATACCACATATTCTCGGCGCCGGAAGCACCGTCAACCGAAATACCGCCAGCGATGCCTTCACTGGAAACACCGGGCACCGTGGTGATCAAAGATTCAAAATTACGGCCACGGGGCAGGCTCAGGAAGGTTTCTTTGGTCAGAACAGCGCCCTTAACCGTGCTCTTAACGTCGATTAACGGGCTCTGTCCGACAACTGTTACCTGTTCCTCGATGGCTGCCGGTTCCATGGTGACGTTAACCACGATGGTCTGAGACAGCTGGAGGATGATGTCCTTTCTGACCAGGGTTTTGAAACCTGGCAGGGAGAAAACCAGTTCATAAGTTCCGGAAGGAAGAGCCAGCAACCGGAAGGTGCCGGTGGCATCGGTCACGGTAGCAGCTTTTCCGACCAGTCTGGGGCTTGTAGCTTCGACCGTCACGCCCGGAAGGGGATTACCCTGGTCATCAGTGACCTTTCCGGTAATCTTGCCCTCGGGGTTGATCTGGGCGAAAGCTGTGCCACCAGCCAGCAAGACGAGCAAAACAAGAATCAGAAGTTTGTTCCTCATTCGAATCAATTCTCCTTTCGAATGATTCTTAATCCCTTCACCCTGGGATGGAGTTAAGCCATCCCGGCCCATAATTTAACCATAAAAAGTAACTAACCTTTCTGTTTATCACCTCCTTAGATATCAATTTTATAAACATCATCGCTTATCTTATATAGCAATTATCGTGCCAAATCATTCTTAATTTAAGTATCTGAAAATAAATGGTTTAAAATCTCGGTCGGGCAAGATAATCCATATTTTTGAATTGTTGTTCAAAAAGTTGAATTATCTGCTTCCCCCTCTTCGACAAAGATATTTTGATGGTGGGCGATAGAGGATTTGAACCTCTGACTTCTACCGTGTGAAGGTAGCACTCTAC
>CAZDZU010000009.1:0-15008 GCA_964509995.1 uncultured Eubacteriales bacterium
GTTCATTGTTTACCTCTCCTGACGATTTCCTGACTGTCCAGCCCGGCAAACAGCAACTGCAGCTGTCGGTCTTCCGGTTTCTGAGCATCAAAGATTGCCCTGGTTTCGGCCAGGGGGCTCTGCCCCTGGAAAAGAAGCATTTCGGACTGGCTCATCTGGACCTCAGCCGGCTGGGCCAGAAACAGTATGCCCACCAGAACCATGGCCACCACCAGGAAAACCGGCACGGCCGCCGCATACCATCTTTCGACCACGGCCCAGAGAGAGGGCTTGCTTTCTGCCCGGAGTCTGGCCCTGAGCCTCTGCTCAAAATAGGGAAGCGGTTCTTCCTCCGGCATCCTCAGGCCGGACAGCAGGGACTGCATCTGCCTGTAATCGGCCAGCGTCTGCGCACAGGAAGGACAGATTCTGAGGTGGGCCTCCAGTCTGGCGGCCGTCCCGGCATCGAGCCGGCCGTCAACCAGCCGTGAAATCAATTTCTCGGCCTGATGACAATTCATGGTTATCCTCCTCCCTGGCTCAGGAACGGAGCCAATTTTTTCCTTAAAAGCCTTCTTGCCCGGTGCAGCCGGGAATCAACCGTCCCCGGCGAGAGCCTCAATATCTTCCCTATTTCCTCATAACTCAAGCCCTGAATATCTCTTAAGGAAAGTATTAGACGATATTTCTCCGGCATTTCTTCCAGTTTCTGGCTCAGCAGCTGTCTTCGCCTCTCGGCTTCCTGCTGTTCGGCCATCTGGAGGGAGGCTTCCTTTTCGGGTAAACGGGGCTCAGGAATATCTTCCAGCCTCAGGTCATTTTTTTCCTTTTTCTGCTTCCGGAGGTAATCCCGGATGTGATTTATGGCTATCTGGTACAGCCAGGTTCCGAACTCCGATTCAAATCTGAATTTCGACAGGGAGAGATAAACCTTCAGGAATATCTCCTGGGCCAGGTCATCGGCGGTTTCCCGGTTGCGGACCATGTTAACCGCCAGGCCAAAGACCTTATTCTGATAGGCTTTCACCAGCATGGAAAAAGCCTCCTGGTCTCCCCGTTGAGCCAGTCTGACCACCTGGTTTTCTTCCATCTAATACTCACTTTATAAGCCTCGCCATTTTAGACGGGGCCCGGGATTAATTCTTCCTGAGCGGGACTATCATTTTACCTAACTATGGCCAAATTAAAAAGTTGCCGGCGTCCAGGGAACCGGCCCACCCGGCTCGGGACAGGGCAATTATTTCCCCTGATTAGCCCGGCCGACAAAAAAATAGCCAAAGGCCAGGGCCAGGATAATCACTCCTATCCCTACCAGACTCAGGCTCGAAACTTCATTCAGGTCGAGAATGATAACCTTCCTGGCGATGGCAATAAGAGCCACCGACAGCACCACCCGGACATGGTCCACTCCTTCTACCAGGTAGGTTTTCATGACAGTTTCAATGAGTTCTATACCTATGACTACCAGCATAATCAGTCCAAAAACTTCCAGAAGTTCCTTGATGTCAAGAAGCAGGACCGGGGGTGAGATGATGTCCATCACAATAACATAGGCCAGTTCTACTATTGATAGAAAAATTACCGCAGTCATCAGGATGATCAGGACCGAGACAAAAAGCCTTTTTATTTTGCGCAGCGTATCGAGCATAATTTCCCCCTCCCTCCTTGAATATTTCGCGGCCCCGAGGCCTCAGGTCAGCACATTATTGCCGACCCGAGGGAGGTCAGCTGTAAACTCAGATCCGGGGCCGGATGTAATTATTGTATATTTTTCCCCCAGAAAAACCATCGCTGGCGCGGGGCGCTTTCCGGCTGTTGATTAAAATGAGCTCCTTCCATATAATAAGCTCATGAACTGGGAAGATTTAGCCAGAGAATTATCTCAACCGACGGATTCAAAAATAATCCTGCTGGTCATGGACGGCCTGGGCGGCCTCCCGGTCAACGGTCTGACCGAGCTCGAAGCCGCCAAAAAACCCAACCTGGACGAGACGGCCAGACGGGGACTTTGCGGCCTGACCGACCCGGTCCTGATGGGCATCACCCCGGGCTCGGGTCCGGCCCACCTGTCACTCTTCGGCTATGACCCGCTCCGCTATCAACTCGGCCGGGGCATACTGGAGGCCATGGGCAGCGGAGTGGAAGTCGGAAGGGAAGACGTGGTGGCCCGCGGCAACTTTGCCACTTTCAAAGACGGGCTGGTGGTCGACCGGAGGGCCGGACGCATTTCCACCGAAGAAAATCAGAAGCTCTGCGAGACCATAAACCAGAGGATAACGGAGATAAACGGAATCAGGGTCAGCCTGTTTCCGGGTAAAGAACACCGCTTCGTGCTCAGAATATCCGGGCCCGGTTTATCGGCTGCCCTGACCGATGCCGACCCCCAGAAGGAAGGCAAACCGGCAGTCCCGGCCAGAGCCCTGGCTCCGGAAGCTGAATTCACCGCCGGTGTTATCAACGGCTTCCTGGAAGAGTTGAAAAAAGTCCTGGCCAGGGAACCGAAAGCCAATTATGCTCTCCTGCGGGGTTTTTCCAAATTCCCTTCCAACCTGCCTTCCATGGCCGACCTCTACCAGATCAGGCCGGCGGCCATCGCCAGCTATCCCATGTACCGGGGACTGACCAGGCTGCTGGGAATGGAAGTGCTGGAGGTCGGGCCGGGCACCGAAGACATTTTCAACGTCCTGGAAAAAAATTATGACCGTTATAATTTCTTTTACCTGCATTACAAAAAAACAGATTCGGCCGGCGAAGACGGACGCTATGAGGACAAAGTTAAAGCCATTGAAGAAATAGACCGTTTCATTCCGCGTCTCTGGCAACTTAAACCGGAGGTGCTGGTCATAACCTCCGACCACTCGACACCGTCGGTGCTGAAATCACATTCCTGGCACCCGAATCCTTTCGTCCTGGTTTCGGACCGGGCTCCGGCTGATGAGGTCAGCCGGTTTACAGAAAGAGACTGCGCCCGTGGTGGACTCGGCCGTTTCCCCTCGCTCCGGGCGATG
The DNA here is from genome assembly GCA_964509995.1 of uncultured Eubacteriales bacterium. Classification (GTDB taxonomy): domain Bacteria; phylum Acidobacteriota; class Aminicenantia; order Aminicenantales; family Saccharicenantaceae; genus Saccharicenans. The sequence goes on from CAZDZU010000009.1 coordinate 2,988, forward strand.
CCGCTGATGCTGGCCTGCGCCCAGAAGCTTAAAAAATTCGGAGCCTGAAGCTGGCCCGGTCGTTGATTTAAAACCGGCTTGCTGGTATTTACTTTATTGAAGATAAAAAAATTTTGATGCCCAAAGAACCGAAGCCGGTCTGGTGCCTGATTTTCCTGCTGACTCTTCTCTCCTTCGCCACCGGACAGCAGCCGGACATCCGGGCTGAAGTCTTAAGCCTGCGCTATCATCAGCATCCGGATTTTTTCCGCATCGTGCTGGAAATAGAAAAGGTCCGCGAATTCTACTCTGCCGAGCTTAAAGACCCGGAACGACTTTACCTGGATATTTTCCAGGCCCGGCTGAAGGCCGGACTTCATGGCACTGCTTACCAGATTAACTCCCGCGGGATTAGAGCCCTGCGCCTTGCCCAGAAGAACCCTTCGACCGTGCGCCTGACCGTCGAACTGGTTCCCGGGGCCAAACAAAGCGAAAAAATCTATTACCTCAAAAACCCGCACCGCCTGGTAGTGGATATCTACACCCGGCCGGGACCGGAGCCCGTCACCTCCGGGCCTCCGGACTCTTCATCATCTGCCGCTTCCCGGCCTGCCGGTTCGGAGAGGACCACCCGGGAATCTTCTCCCCGGGCGCCTTCGCCATCCAGCTCCGGCTATTCCCTCGTCCGGCAGCTCGGGCTGGGCGTGAAAAGAATTGTGCTCGATCCCGGTCACGGAGGCAGCGACCCGGGCTGTCTAAGCCCTTCGGGTCTTAAAGAAAAAGAGCTGACCCTGGACCTGGCCAGGCGACTTAAAATCATGCTGGAAACCCAGGGCGGGTTTGAAGTTTTTCTCACCAGAGAAGAAGACCTGACCCTGCCTCTGGAAAAACGCACCGCCTTTGCTAACCAGAAAGGGGCAGACCTCTTCATCTCCATTCACCTGAACGCCAGCCCCCGGAGGAACCGGACCGGAGTGGAAACTTTCTATTTGAATTTCAGCCCGGACCCGGCGGTCAACGAACTGGCGGCCAGGGAAAACGCCTCCTCTACCAAGAACATCCGGGAAATGAAACTGATCGTGGACAAAATAATCAAGAATTCAAAATACGAAGAGTCCCGCGACCTGGCTGAAAAAATCCACCGCAATCTGCTTCAGCATCTAAAACAAAGCTTTGGCCCGCGGGACGACCTGGGGGTAAAAGGCGGTCCTTTCTGGGTGTTAATAGGCAGCGAAATGCCGGCCGTCCTGGTCGAGGCTTCCCATCTTTCTAACGAAAAAGAAGAAGCTGCCCTGAAAACCGAAATCTATCGGCAAGCTGTAGCCACCGGCCTGTTTCGTGGTATTATGGAATACGTTAAATCTCTTGGAAAAGGTTGAAAGATGGAAAGGCGTGACTTTCTAAAAAACCTGATTGTCGGCGGGCTGGCTTTGAAATTCTCAACTCCGGTTTTCAGCCAGCCGGCCAGTCCTGAACTGGCTGTGGTCGAGGGCGAATCACCGTCGGCCATAACCAGAGAAGCCATCAAGACCCTGGGCGGCATGTCAAGATTTATCAGCCGTGGAGATAAGGTTCTCATCAAACCCAACATCGGCTGGGACCGGACGCCGGAAATGGCCGCCTGCACCAACCCGGACGTTGTGGCGGCCCTGGTGGCCATGTCTTTTGAGGCGGGAGCAAAAGAAGTCGTGGTGATGGACCATACGATCAACCAGCCCAAACGCTGCTACGCTCGCTCGGGAATTCAGGAAGCGGCCAGAGCTGCCGGAGCTAGGGTCCTGTTCACTGACGAACAGCGTCTGAAAAAAATGGCCCTTAAAGGCGAATGGTTAAGGGAATGGGAAATCTTTCAGGACTTTGTCGAAGTCGATAAATTAATCAATGTGCCAATCGCCAAGGTCCACAGCCTGTCCAGGGTCACCCTTGGCCTCAAGAACTGGCTGGGGGCCATCGGCGGCAACAGAAATCAGCTTCATCAGAAAATAGACCAGGCAGTGGTCGACCTGGGCGCGTTTTTCAAACCGACTCTGACTGTGCTCGATGCTTACCGGGTTCTTTTCCGCAACGGGCCCCAGGGAGGCCGGGTATCCGACACCCGGCTGCAGAAAACAGTGGTGGCCGGCAAAGATCCGGTGGCGGTGGATGCCTACGGGGCGACTTTTTTTGAGCTCAAACCCCAGGAATTGGCCTTTCTGAAACTGGCCCAGAGCCGGGGCCTGGGAAAATTTGAACTGGAGAAAGTCCGAATTGAAAAGAGAGCGGTCTAAAAAATATTTCTGGTTGCAACGTCTGCGTATTTTAACTCAGGCCGGTTTTTTCCTGCTATTTTTCGTCCTGTTCCTGCAAACCCATTATCCGGGCGAGGATTATCTTAAAATCACGGTCGAGCGGTTTTTTCACTTCGACCCCCTCCTCCTGGCGGCGACCGCAATTGCTTCCAGGACAATTTATGCTGCCCTGCTTCTATCCTTAATTACTGTCGTCGCCACCCTTCTTTTAGGACGGTTTGTCTGTGGCTGGCTATGCCCGCTGGGGGCACTGCATCAATTCTTTTCCTTTATATTTAAGAAGAGCCGGGTCTTAAAACCGCTGAAGGAAGATCAGGCCAGCCTCTCTCCAAAATATCTGATCCTGTTTGTGGTCCTGGCGGCTGCCCTTCTGTCTGTTAACCTGGTCGGGTATCTGGACCCGCTGTCTTTCCTCTACCGTTCTTTTTCAGTCTTTATCTCCCCGCTTCTTAATCTGGGACTGGCCCAGGCGGGCGCCCTGTCCTATTATCTGGGTCTTAAAAGTCTCGGCCAGAACATAAGTCAAACGGCCGGCAACCTGGCCCTCAACGGAGTTTTCCAGAATGCCCTGCTGGTGGGCGCTCTTTTCCTGCTGGCCGTCCTGCTCAACGCCCGGAAAGAAAGGTTCTGGTGCCGATATCTCTGCCCGGCGGGCGCTCTGCTGGGACTCTTTTCCCGGTTCAATCTTCTGAAGCTGAAAATCGACCCCGAAAAGTGTATCAACTGCCATCTCTGTTCAATCCACTGCCAGACCAATGCCCGGCCTTTTCCGGCGGGAGAGTGGCGAAGCTCGGAATGCATTTATTGCGAAACCTGCGCCGCCATCTGTCCGACGGCCGCCATCTCGTTTCCGTTACGGTGGAAACTGGAAAAGATGCAAGGGGTGGACCTCAACCGCCGACGGGTGCTCCTGACCTCAATCACCGGCCTGTTTCTGGCTCCTATTTTCAAGATAAGCCCCCTGCGCCTCAGGTCAAACCCGGGCCTCATCCGGCCTCCCGGAGCTCTGCCCGAACCGGAATTCTTAAACCGCTGTGTAAAATGCGGAGAATGCCTGAAGGTCTGCCCGACTAACGCCCTGCACCCGGCTGTCACCGAGGCCGGCCCGGAAGGTGTCTGGACTCCGGTTCTGGTTCCGAGGAAGGGTTATTGCGAATATTATTGCTCACTCTGCACCCAGGTCTGCCCGACCGGAGCTATAAGAGAGCTGACCATAGAAGAAAAGGTTACGGTTAAGATAGGAACGGCCTGGGTGGACAAAACCCGCTGTCTGCCCTATGCTCTGGGCAAGCCCTGTATCGTCTGCGAAGAGCACTGCCCGGTCTCTCCCAAAGCCATCCAGCTTATAAAGGTAGATACCCTGACACCAGAAGGACTGATAGCCACCAACCTGGCTCCGTTTGTTAACGTTGATACCTGCATCGGCTGCGGTATATGCGAGAACAAATGCGTGGTTATGGACCTGCCGGCTATCAGGGTCAGCAGCGTCGGGGAACACCGCTCGAGTCATAACCGGCTGGTGCTGCCGGTGGTGGAAGAGCAGGAGAAACAAAAGCCCTGACCCGCAAGAGGCCGGGGTCAGTGTAAGTTTTCGTCAAGCGAGGCCCGAGGGATTTTTATGGGTGGTTCTGGTTAAGAGGTGTCCCCCGGGCGGGCGCAGACTGTCTGCAGCCCCGACCGGCCAGGAACCCGCGGGTTGTTATTCCCGTCCGCTCGCTTTTTCTTCCTGTTTTTTTTCGGGTGAGGACCTCAGTCAAACTTTTTCAGCAGCAGGCTGGCGTTGGTGCCGCCAAAACCGAAGGAGTTGGTTAGGGCACAGACGATCTCTGCCGGCCGGGCGGTGTTGGGCACATAGTCCAGGTCGCACTCCGGGTCGGGGAATTCATAGTTGATGGTGGGCGGCATGACCTGGTGAAAGATTGCCAGGGCCGTGATGGCTGTTTCTACTCCTCCGGCTGCCCCCAGCAGATGGCCGGTCATGGATTTTGTGGAACTAACCCCTATCTTCCGGGCCCTTTCTCCGAAAACTGTCTTGATGGCCAGCGTCTCGGTTCGGTCGTTGTACTGAGTTGAGGTCCCGTGGGCGTTTATGTACTGAACGGACTCCGGGCTGACCCGGCCGTCTTCCAGGGCCATCCTTATAACCCGTGCCGCTCCGTCACCGTCCGGACTGGGGGCGGTCACGTGATAGGCGTCACAGTTAAGACCGTAACCCAGGAGTTCAGCATATATCCGGGCCCCGCGCTTCAGGGCGGCTCCCAGTTCCTCCAGGATTACAATGCCGGCTCCCTCGCTCATGACAAATCCGTCCCGCCGGGCGTCAAAAGGCCGGGAGGCTTTTTCCGGTTCGTCATTCCTTTCCGACAGCGCTTTCATATTGCAGAAGCCGGCCAGACTCAGCGGGGTAATTGGCGCCTCTGCTCCGCCGGCGATCATTCGGTCTACCACCCCCAGTTGAATCATCCGGAAGGCTTCGCCAATAGCGTGGGCCCCGGTGCTGCAGGCAGTGGCGTTGGCCATATTGGGCCCGGTCGCCCGGTAGCGGATGGAAATATGAGCGGGAGATTCATTGATGATGGTCTGGATGATGAAAAAGGGCGACACTCTTTCCGGACCTTTTTCCAGCAGAATCCGGTGGGTTTCCTCGATAGAACCTATGCCACCGATGCCTGAGCCGACATACACTCCGGTGCGTTCGCCCGCCAGAAGAGCAGGGTTCAGTCCGGCATCCTGAACGGCCAGGTCGGCCGCGGCGATGGCATACTGCACGAAAAGGTCCATCTTCCGGGCTTCTTTCCGGTCGACAAACTGCTGGACATCAAAATTCTTGATTTCGCCGGCGATCCGGGTCGAAAAGCGCGACGGGTCAAAGCGTGTGATCTGGCTGATGGCCGAACGGCCGTTCAGTATGGCCTTCCAGTTGGATTCCACTCCCAGGCCGAGAGGCGTCACCAGACCCAGGCCAGTAATCACCACTCTTCTTGCTGGCATAGCTGTAGAAGACAAAGAAAAATTCCTGGTTAAAACAATAACGGAGACGGCAAAACCTTATTTGCCCTTGTAATGCTCCAGAATATAATCAAGGGCTTTGCCCACGGTATTCAACTTCTCGGCTTCGTCGTCAGGAATATTCAGGCCGAATTCATCCTCCAGAGCCATGACCAGCTCGACGGTATCCAGGGAATCGGCACCCAGGTCCTGGGTAAAGGAAGCGTTTTCGGTAATCTGTTCTTCGCCGATATTGAGCTTGTCGGCCACGATGCTTTTGACCTTCTGTAAGAGTTCTTCTCTCTCCATAATTACCTCCCATTAATTTTTTATGATTACATGTACATTCCGCCGTTGACGTTGATCACCTGGCCGGTGATGTAAGCGGCCTCGTCGGAGCACAGGAATTTTACTGCCCGGGCCACCTCCACCGGCAGGCCGAACCTTTTCATCGGAATGATATCGAGAAAGGCCTTTTTGACCTCCTCGGGCAATTTCTCCGTCATCGGAGTGGCGATATAACCAGGGGCCACGCAATTAACTGTAATCCCTCTGGCCGCCACTTCCCGGGCGAGCGACTTGGAAAAGCCGATCAACCCGGCCTTGGAGGCTGCATAATTGGTCTGACCGAAATTGCCCATCTGACCGACAACCGAAGCGATGTTAACGATGCGTCCGTACCGGGCTGTAAACATCGCCTTGAGAGCCGCCCGGGAAAAATTAAAGGCGCCTTTGAGGTTAACCCGCAGCACCAGGTCCCAGTCTTCTTCCTTCATCCTCAGGAGAAGGGAATCACGGGTGATGCCAGCATTGTTCACCAGATGGTCAAGCCGTCCCAGAGAGCCCAGGACCTCTTCCACCACCCGGGCTGCCCGGTCAGCATCGGTTACATCGGCTTCATAAGCCAGAGCCCTGATGCCCAGCCCGGCCAGCCTGGTCGCCACCTGTTCCAGCTTGTCTTTCTGAATATCCACCAGGACCACTGTGGCCCCGGCCCGTCCGAGCTCTTCGGCGATGGCTTCGCCGATGCCCTGGGAAGCACCCGTGACCAGCGACACCCTGTCGGCAAAAATCATCAAGCCTCTCCACAAAAGTAATTAAAGGGCGAAAATGCCAGGAGCGCCACGGCTGAATCAACCGGCGACCGGCCCCCGGTTAAAAAATCAATAGCGCCCGAATTAACCAACATAATCTTAACTGCCCTCTAAGCCCGTTGAATTTCTGCACTGCGCGCTAAATAGTCTATCTTTTTAAACAAAATTTGCAACAAATTTTCTGCGGACGGGTAGGCGGGATGTAAATCGGACCGGCAGTCCGGGTCCGGTTGTTTCATTTTCGGGTCTGCCGGTTTCTGTCCCCTGCCCGGACAGGCTTCCGCGGAGAGGTAGCTCCCTTCCGGCCAGAATTCAAATCCGGCCCCGGCCCTTCGTGCGACAGTCATAACAGGCGCTCGCCTATTGCTCCTGTCCCTCGATGACCTGCCGCCCCTTATAATAACCGCATTCCGGACAGGCCCGGTGGGGCAGTTTGGGGCTGCCGCAGTTCGGGCAGAGTGAGAAGGAGGGAAGAGTCAGGTGGTCATGAGACCTTCTCTTGCCTTTTCTTGAATGTGAATGTCTTCTCTTTGGGTTTGGCATTTATTTCTTTTCTCTCAAAAAAGATTTCAGTTTCTCCAGCCTGGGGTCGGAATCGCGGGCCTCGCAGGAACACCGCCCCTGGTTGATCATCTCCCCGCATACCGGGCAGATGCCCTCGCAATCTTCCGAGCACAGCGGGCGCAGCGGGAAACTCAGGTTAAGCTGCTCCAGAATGATCTCCCGCAGGTCCAGCTGCTGGTGGTAGTAGAAAAACCGCTCCAGGTCTTCCTCCTCCAGCTCTTCTTTCATCTCATCCAGCTCTTCCGGCAGGTAGACCAGGTCAAAAACAGAATCCACGCAGTATTCAAAGGGCCTCAGGCAGCGACTGCAGACGAAACTCAGCCTGGTGTTGATGCGACCCTTGACCTGCACATCGCTTCCAATCTTTTTTATCTCCACCTCGGCATGGGTCGGCTGCAGGAAGACCGCGTCTTCCTCTACCAGGTCCAGACTGACAAAGTCAAAATCCCGGTCGATGTGCAATCCCTCGCGGGGAATCTCATTGACATCGATAACCATGCGTGAATCCTTTTATGACCAAGTATTATACCAGCTTGGACCGGGTTGTCAACCGAACCCGCTACCCGATTTTATCTCTTGCGGCAGGTATTAATTAGAGTATAATCAGACTGGAAGGAACGCCAGGGATGGAAGGTTATAATACCACGATTGAATATAAAGGCCACCTGCTTATGGTGCAGACTCAGGACAAAGGCCCGGCGTTCAATTACGTCGAAGCCCTGATTTACCTGGCCGGCCGGGTCATTGCTTCTAAAAAGTCGTCCTACTCGGCCCACCTCAATCAGCCCGATCTCCAGGAAATCATCAAGAGACTGGTGGAGGAACTGCATGCCGATGTCCTGGATGAAATTGTCGAAGGGAAGTACGATAAGTTTCTCGAATGACCCCTGGAAGGCTTTTCCTGATTGATGGTAACTCGCTGCTATATCGTTCCTATTATGCTATTCAGAGACTGGCCAACTCTGCCGGATTTCCCACCAATGCTATCTATGGTTTTATAAACACCCTGAATAAGATAATTGAGGACGAGAAACCCGAGTATTTAGGAATCGTATTCGATACCGGAGCTCCCACCCTGAGGCACCAGGCCTACCGGGATTATAAGGCCGGACGCCGGCCAATGCCCCAGGATCTGGTGGTCCAGGTGCCTGTCCTGAAAAAAATAATAACCGCCCGGAAAATTCCTCTTTTTGAGTACGCCGACTACGAAGCCGACGATGTCCTGGCCACCCTGGCCAGGCAGGCGGCCGACAGGGAGGTCTGCACCATAATCGTCACCACCGATAAGGATATGTTGCAGGTGCTCGGTCCCCGGGTGGTCATTTTTAATCCGGCCCGCAATCTGTATCTGGTTGACCGCTGTCTGGAACCAGGATGCCGGGCTGTGCTCAAAAATAAGGAAATCAAAACGGTTGAAGAATATTTCGGAGTTCCGGCCGGTCTGGTGGCTGATGTCCTGGCCCTCTGGGGCGATGCTTCCGATAACATCCCCGGAGTGCCGGGCGTGGGAGAGAAGACGGCCAAGAACCTGATTCAGGAGTTCGGAACGCTGGATAATCTGCTCGCTAATCTCGATCGGGTTAAAAATCCCCGGATCCGGGAAAGCCTGAAGAACAACCTGGACCGCCTGGAATTGAGCCGGAAGCTGGTTCGGGTGGAAGACCGTCTTGAGCTGGAACTCAACCTGGAGAGCTTCAAGCCCCGGGAGCCGGACGGAGAATCCCTGGTCGAACTCTACCGCGAACTCGAATTCACCAGCTTCATACCGCAGTATTTAAATAAAAAGGAAAGCGTGGTGCACAAGTTTGAGGCCATCCTGGACCGGGGCTCTTTCCAGAAATTCCTTCGCGCTTTAAGGGAAGCGGGGGAGGTAGCCCTCGACACGGAAACCACCAGCCTCTTCCCGACCCGGGCCAGCCTGGTAGGTTTATCCTTTTCTCTTAAACCGGGTGAAGCCTTTTATATACCCCTGCGGCATCGCTATCCGCTGGCTCCCGTCCAGCTGCCGGCAGATTATGTGTTTTCAGAACTGAAACCCCTGCTCGAGAATCCGGCCCTCAAAAAAATCGGCCAGAATATAAAATATGATTACCTCGTCCTCAAGCGGGAAGGAGTCCAGCTTCAGGGTATTCATCTCGATACCATGGTCCTGTCCTATCTGCTGGAACCAAACTGGGGTAAGCATAACCTGGACCGGGTGGCTGCTTACTATCTTCAGGAAGCCAAAGTCCCGTTTGAAAGCCTGGTAGGCAAGGGCAAGAAACAGCTGACCATGGACCTGGTCCCGGTCGACCGGGCTGCCGAATATGCCTGTCAGGATGCCCACCTGGCACTGAGCCTCAGCCGTGTCCTCTGGCCAAAAATAGAAGCCAGGAAGCTGGACTGGCTTTACCGGGAAATAGAACTTCCGCTGATAGAGGTTCTGGCCGAAATGGAGATGGCCGGTGTCCGGCTGGACCTGAAACTCCTGCGAGAGATGGGAACCGAACTGGAAGGCCAGTTGCGCCAGAGGGAAAAGAAGATTTATGAAATGGCCGGCCAGGAATTCAATATCAACTCCCCCCAGCAGCTCAGTCAGGTTCTGTTCTATAAGCTCAACCTGCCGGCCAGCAAGAAAACCCGGATTACCAGGGGGCTGTCGACGGCCACCGAGGTTCTGGAAGAACTGGCCCCTCTTCATCCTTTAGCCAGCGCGGTTCTGGAGTACCGGCAGCTGGCTAAAATCAAATCCACCTACACCGATGCCCTGGCCGACCTGGTCAACCCGGAAACCGGAAGAGTGCACACTTCATACAACCAGACGGTAACCGCCACCGGCCGGCTGTCATCCTCCGACCCCAACCTGCAGAACATACCGGCCCGGGGCGAGATGGGGAAAAAAATCCGCCAGGCTTTTATTCCAGAGGACGGGCATCTGCTGCTTTCGGCCGATTATTCGCAGATCGAACTGAGGCTCCTGGCCCACCTGTCAGAAGACCCGTTGCTCCTGGAAACTTTCAGCCACGACCGTGATGTCCACAGCGAGACTGCCCGGCAGGTGTTCGGCCCGGCAGGGGAGCTGTTCCCGGAGGAAATGAGGCGCCGGGCTAAGATCATTAACTTCAGCATCATCTACGGGACATCCGCCTTCTCCCTGGCCAGAGAACTGGAAACCTCAACCTCCGAGGCCCAGAAATTCATCGACCGCTACTTTGCCGAACATCAAAGGGTGAAAGAGTACCTGGACCGGGCGGTGGAGGAAGCCAGAGAGAGCGGTTATGCCCGGACGCTATTCGGACGCCAGCGTCAGATCCCCGAACTGAAGAGCCCGGACCACAACACTTTCCAGGCCGGGCGCCGGATGGCCCTGAACACACCGATCCAGGGTTCGGCGGCCGATATCATTAAACTGGCGATGGTGAGAATATACCGGGAACTCAAGTCCAGAGGGCTGAAAACCAGAATGATACTCCAGGTTCACGACGAGCTGGTGTTTGAGGTGCCAGAACACGAACGGGCCGCGGTGGAGCCGCTGGTCCGCGAAGCTATGGAAAATATCTGTTCCCTGAAAGTCCCGCTCAGGGTGCGCCTCGGCTGGGGCCGTAACTGGGCCGAGGTCAAATAGTCCTGCCTGGACCGGCACTCAGACCAGGGCTTTCTGGTAAACCCTGTAAACCTTATAAATCTTGCCGCCCAGTCTCTCCATCTCCGACCTGACCCGGACGTTAGCTTCCATTTCGTGATGTGTATCCATGATCTCAAAGCCGGCCTTCTGGGCTGAGGTCAGAATGGCCACACCCATGAGAGCATCCAGCCCCATGCCCCGGTATTCTTTCTTTATGGCTCCCAGGAGCAGGTCCAGCTGTTTGGTCTTTTTCTGAGCCCTCAGCACGTGGATGAAACCGAACGGGAACAGACGCCCCCGGGCTTTCTTGATGCCGGCGGTCATATCGGGGATGGCCACGATGAAGGCCACCACCTGTCCGTCCTTCAGGACGCCCTTGATGAACCGCGGGTCAAGAACCGGCATGTATTTTTTCGCCAGCTCGTCCATCTCTTTTTCGTCCAGCGGAGCATACCCGTAAATGTTACTATCGATATAGGTTTCGTTCATCAGCGACAGAATCGGCCTGATCCAGGGCTTGAGTTCTCTCTTCGTCTGGAATTCCAGAAGCTGAAAACCCCTCTTGAGAATCCGTTCGGCTACCCGTTTGTAGATATCCGGTACTTCTTTGGGCACATCTATTTTATAAACGAAATAATCAATGTCCTTGGTGTAACCTTCTTTTTCCACCATCTCCGGCAGCCATTCGAAATTGTAATAGGTGGCAATGGTGGCTCGATTCTCAAAACCACTGATCAGGAATCCCTCGGGGTCCTGGTCAGAAAAACCGTAGGGCCCGATGATCCTGGTCATTCCTTTCTCCCTGGCCCATTGCTCCACCCGCGACAGCAGGGCATGGACCACAGACTGGTCCTGGACGCTCTCCAGATAGCCAAATCGCGCCGTTCTCTCGTTGCGGACTTCGTTGTACCGGTGGTTGATGATGCCCATGACCCGCCCCACCGTCTGCCCATCCTTTTCGGCCAGTAGCAACAGCGTATCGGAATAACTGAAAGCGGGGTTCTTTTTTGGGTTGAAATAGGCCCACTCATCCATATAGATGGGATGCACCCAGTTGGGCTGATCCCGATGGAGCTTTTCGGGTAGATAAATAAAGGTCTTAAGCTGGGCTTTGGTTTTGACTTCAATCAGATTAAGGCTCATGTTGGTTTTCCTTCCACCGGAGAATTTTATCAAATTTCGGGCAAAAAAAGTAAAGGTTTTTTTCGGCCGCCGTGTGAAAAAAGGTCTGTATATTCTGTGAAAAACCGCCTTAATTATTTGTGAATTTCTTGTGATAAATTCTTGACAACAAGTTTTTTATTTTAATATACTCATTAACTCATGAAAGTAGAAACCATTACCCTGCTTACTATCTTCATCCCTGTTTTGGGTTCGTTGCTGGTGCCTCTGGCCGGAGCCATCTCGCCCCGGGTCCGTTCCGCCTGGTCGGTTTTGCTGGGAGCTATAACCGCTTTTCTCCCCCTGACCCTGATACCCCAGGCCATGAGGGGCGGCGAGATTA